>CATYWI010000047.1 GCA_958414155.1 uncultured Anaerotruncus sp.
ATGGGAACGCTTGACCGCGGCATAAAGACCCGCCGTTATCCGGATAATGAAAATGTGGATTATTACTCGGTCATACGCAACGCCGCGCAGTCGGGGTGCCGCCGTGCGTTTCTTATCGAGCACGGTTTCCACACCAATCCCGAGGATTCCGCTTTTCTGCAAAGCTCGGAATGCCTGGCACGCCTTGCAAAAGCCGAGGCGGATGTTATAGATAAATATTTTGCATGATGTATATCGGACTGTTAAAAACAATGGGCTTTTTAACAGTCCGATTTTGTTTTTACATATCGGCATAATAAATATCAAATATTTCATTTTAGTGTTGACATAAGTCATTTATTATGCTATAATGGCATTGGAAGATAAATCATGTGGTGCCTTATGCCGCCTGATATGGAGATAACAAAGATATAACTGAATTATTTGGTTGCCGCGGCAACCGTTGCAGCATAATATATAAAGGAGGATCAGACCATGCGCCGTTCCAAGAACAACGCAATACGCACCCCGACTACAGAAGCAGTGAGGTTGATCTTCCTTTTTTTGTCCGGACTTGCGCTTTGAGCAAGTCCGGAACCACTGGGATCGACATTAAAAAAAACAAGTGAAAAGGAAAGGATAATATTATGACAAAAAAGCATATGTGCAAGAGTATCAAATTGATGTCTGTGATTTGCACGATAGTCTTGCTTTCGCAAATATTCACTATATTAACATTTGGCGCAAATGGAATACAGCCGGGCGTTAATGGTCAAAAAATTATAAGTGATCATGTATATCATATCAAAGCGTATAATGGTAAATACTTTGATGTTGTCAACGCTCAAAAGGCGAATGGAACCAATGTTTGGCTATATGCTTTGAACTTGGATGCCACGTGTCAGGAATGGATGTTTACCGAGGTCGGAACTCATAACGGAGATAAGCTTTATAAAATAAAAGATATCAACAGCGGAAAGCTGCTGAGTATAGAAGCGAGTTCTTCGGCTTATGCTGCCAATGCATGGATATGGGAGGATGACGGAACAACAGGGCAGGTTTTTAAGCTGCGTGATAATGGAGATGGGACTTTTTCATTCCTTACCCAGTGTAGCGATTACTCAAAGGTATTGTCATATGACAGCAATATGAGTGTGAGACAGTATCCCGACAGTAGCGCGGACAAAGGAACGCATTTTACAATAGAATTTGCCGGAATGAATAGATATAAACAAGGTAAAGGAGTATGCGATGGATGGTACATTTTCCACAATTTAGATTACAACACCATACCGTATTATTTCCTGTACAAACCGTTGATTGGTCAACAGCGTGAGTATTTAAAATTATTAAAATTCGAAAAATTTGAAGACATCCCCGAGTTTTACTTGGTTTATCGTGGCGGGGGATACTATTCAATAAGAACTACCATTACAGGTGGTGTGCGTTTTCTCACGGCGCCGTCAAGTACCTCGTCTGGTCAAAAAATCACATGGAGTTCAACTTTAGATTCGTCCGATAATAATCAATTGTGGTCCATATCTTTGGTGAGTGGAGGAAATACATATACAATTAAGTCTAAGAATATTGTAAACGCCGGATTGAACTACGGTTTGAGTGCCACGTCGAGTTATCTGGAGCAGAGAACGGTAAGTTCAACACAGGCACAGTGGAAGCTGTTTTGCAACGAATTAGATTATGGTGACAGCCTGCTTGTTGGTATTTCAGATAGCTCTCACAGTAGTCATTCATCTTGGATGGGAGATGCGATGTCGGCATTGTATGATGGCATCAGCGATTCTTTTTGCTTGAAATATCAATCGGATATGTCATATACCGGAGACCTGACGCCAGCTATGCAGCAATGCCGAGTTATGATAATGAGAGGACATGGCGCGGAAGATGGTTCAAGATCATATATGGTCCTCTCTGAGACGGCAACATCTAATGATGTGCGCCTAACCAGTGATGATGTCAGAGGTCTTAATATGATAAATACGGAAATTGTTCTATACATAGGGTGTTACACTGCCGGTAACTATTTGATTCCGGATGCGCGTAATTTACTGACTGAATCGGTAAACAATGCAAAGGCAAAGATCGCCGTTGGTTTCAATAATACAATAGATTGTCCTAAAGCCAACGAGTTCGCAAAGTGCTTTGCAGAAGCATATCGTGAGAAGTTGTTGAGTTATACAAATTATTCTTCCATGTCGAATGCTGAAAAATTAAATACGCGCATCAACGCTTTCAAATTTGCGGTCCAGTCAGCGGCAGAAGATGCTACACTGGAAGATACATGTGTTATGTATTCTAACAGTCAATATACGACGTATAACAATTGATTTTTGATTATACGAGAATACAATTGGTATTTGAAAGGAGTTTATCTCATGAAGAAAAAATTGATCATATCCATGCTTTTGTCGCTATGTCTGCTTTTTGCGTCATGCGCGGCTAAAAAAGGCGATGTATTCCTTATCGGCGTTTCGGACGGACTTAGCGACAGTTCCGTGGCGGATAAGATAGATAAAGAATACAGCGCGCAGTTGACAGGCTCCGATTTTAACGATGCATCTGCGGCGTCCGCATATGATATAGTCGTGAACGGAGAGGCTGCGAGCGGGACTTATCAAAAATCACGGCACAATTTCAATACAAGCGTTATACTTGACTACTACAAAAGTCAGACCGGCGATGTGGTTTTTGCGGTGTCTCGCGGCGATCATAAATTGGGGTATTATTCAAAAACATATCCGGAAGATGAAAGTCTGCCCGCTCTCTGTACGGTAGATGAGGGGAAGGATGTTGCAGTAACGTTCCTTGAAGGCTACACGGATATCGAGAATTACACCATGACGCGCAGCGGCTCATTCGGATATGAAGGTTCCGGCGTGTATTCGTACACATTCAAGAGGTATCTTGGTGATATCGCGACGGGTGATACGATACATATACGTGTAGACAGCAGACGGAATATCGTATGTGAATATAAAAATTACTCAGTGAGTGAGTTTGCCGGTGTCACACTGCCCAAGGGCTTCAGCCTTGAGCGCTCCATGGATGCGGTAGAGGCGAAGACCGGAAAAATGTTGACGGCGGCACTTACGACCTCGGACGCCGGAGCACCCGATTTTGAAGTGCTGAAGGACACAGGCTACATTGTCAGAACAGAAAAAGGAAGGCTTGCGCTTGCGGTGGACGTAAACATCGCACGCCAAGGCACGGACATTAAAGAACGCGTGACGATGCTCATGCTTATCAACTGAAAATAAAGTCCGAGGGACGCCGCGCACAGCGCGGCGTCCCTCGGACTGTTAGTATCGGTAGATTATTTTATGGTCTCAAACTTCACAAGGCTCGTATTGCCGGACTTGCCGTTGACCTGTCCCCCGGTTATTACGATAACGTCGCCGGGATCCACAAGTCCGGATTTTTTGGCGATCGCTACGGCGTGATAGAAGAGAACGTCAGCCGACTGGAATTCCTCGCTCATTGCCGGGATCACAGCCCACGACAGCGCCAGCTTGCGCCACACCTTTTCATCGGTCGTCATTCCTATTATCGGCTTGGGGCAACGGAAACGCGACACCATGCGTGCGGTGCGGCCGCTGCGCGAGCATACCACGATGAGCTTTGCGTCAATGTCTATGGCAAGCGAGCAGGCGGCGTGCGATATGGCATCTATCTGATTTTTTATCTTGAATTTTGCCGTGTGGAAAAGCTCGGTGTAGTTTATCGAGTGCTCGGTCTGCTCGGCTATCTTTGCCATGGCAGCGACAGCCTCAACCGGGTATTTGCCCATAGCCGTCTCGCCGGAAAGCATTACGGCGCTCGTGCCGTCATATACCGCGTTCGCAACGTCGGATATCTCCGCACGCGTCGGGCGCGGATTGTGTATCATGGATTCCAGCATCTCGGTGGCGGTTATCACGCGCTTGCCGCGAAAACGGCAGGTCGTTATCATCATTTTCTGTATTGCCGGGAGCTGCTCAAAGGGTATCTCAACGCCCATGTCACCGCGGGCGACCATGATCCCGTCGCCTGCGTCTATGATCTCGACTATATTGTCAACGCCGGAGCGGTTTTCGATCTTTGCTATGATATCGATGTCGTCTCCGCCATGCTCGTGGAGGAACGCGCGTACATCCTCGATGTTCTCCTTGTTGGAGACAAACGAGAGCGCCACAAAGTCAACATCGTTTTCAATGCCGAACAGCAGGTCGGATTTGTCCTGCTCGCTGAGAAAGACCTGCTTCAGCACGCGTCCGGGAAAACTCATGCTCTTGCGGTCGGTCAGTTCGCCGCCGTTCACTACCTCGGTCTCGATGTCGTTGCCGCGGATGGCGGTGACATGAAATTCAAGCAGACCGTTTGCCAGCAGTATGACCGCGCCCTCTTTAAGCTCTGCGGGCAGATTTTTGTACGAGACGGACACGCGGTGCTCGTCTCCGAGTATTTCATCGGTGGTAAAGGTAAAGCGGTCGCCGGTGTTCAGCGTGATGCCGCCGTCGCGGAAGCGCCCTATGCGGTATTCGGGTCCCTTGGTGTCAAGCATTATCGCCACGGGCAAGCCCAGCTCAGCGCGGGCTTCCTTTACCGCGTCCATCATTTTTTTATGGTCGGCGTGCTCGCCGTGCGAGAAATTGAAGCGTGCAACGTTCATTCCCGCGAGTATCATTTTTTTCAGTATATCGACCGACGTACATGCCGGTCCTATGGTGCATACGATCTTGGTTTTTTTCATTACAGGCACATTCCTCTCTCGCCTTTATTTTTTATGCCGCATGCCGTGTTTGATACATACACATGCGTTTGTGACAATTTTCTCCGTATAAATGATACCACAAAATCCTTGGCGTGTCAACCTTGGCGGAGCGTTTTTTGTTATCTTCGTCATTTTGACGGTACTGCGTTGTGTAAAATGAATGAAGCGAGGCGCAAATATGCGCCTTTGGCTGTTCTGCAATAAAAAAACGCCGAAAAATGAAAAAATTCAAATTACATCTTGCAAAAACTGCGAAAGTGGTGTATAATATAGTCCAATTATCCGTGCAATGCGGTAAAGGAGTGATACTATGCTTGAAATTTCCCCGAAATCGAATCTGCTTGAACAGAAGTCATATAAATATTCGCTTCAGGATATCCCCGAGCCGAATCTGTATCGGGAGGTCTACAATTATGAAGAGGTGCCGAAGGTACCCTTCAACCACCGCCGTGTGCCGCTCGGTATGCCTGCAGAGATATGGATAACCGACACGACTTTCCGCGACGGCATGCAGTCGCAGGCTCCTTATTCGCCGGAACAGATAGTTGACATATACAAAATGCTTTCCCGCCTTGGCGGTCCCAAGGGGATAATCCGCGCCACCGAGTTCTTCGTTTACAGCGAGAACGACCGCAAGGCGCTCAACGCCTGCCGTGAGCTGGGACTTGAATTCCCCGAGATAACCACGTGGATACGCGCCACCGAGAACGATTTCAGGCTCGTGCGCGACCTCGGCATAAAGGAGACGGGAATACTCGTTTCCTGCTCCGACTACCATATATTCAAAAAGCTTGGCATGACGCGCGGTCAGGCGCTTGAGCATTACCTTAAAATAATATCCCTCGCACTTGAAATGGGCATACGTCCGCGCTGTCACTTTGAGGACATCACGCGTGCGGATTTTTACGGCTTTGTCGTGCCGTTCGTAAACGAGATACAGAGACTTTCCGAGGAAGCCGGCGTACCGATACGCATCCGTGCGTGCGATACTATGGGCTACGGCGAGCCGTACAGCGAGGTCGCGCTGCCGCGAAGCGTGCCGGGCATAATTTACGGTCTGCAGCATTATTCCGACGTGCCGAGCGTGATGCTTGAGTGGCACGGTCACAACGATTTCTACAAGGGCGTTGCAAACGCCACATGCGCATGGCTTTACGGCGCATCGGCTGTCAACTGCTCGATGCTCGGCATCGGCGAGCGCACCGGCAACGTGCCCCTTGAGGCGATGGTATTCGAATATGCCTCGCTCCGCGGCACGCTTGACGGGATGGATCCCACCGTGATAACCGAAATAGCGGAGTATTTCAGAGACAAAATCGGATACGACATACCGCCAATGACGCCGTTCGTCGGTGAGAATTTCAACGTGACCCGCGCGGGAATACACGCGGACGGGATGATAAAGGACGAGGAGATATACAATATTTTCGATACGGCGAAGCTGCTCGGCAGACCTGCCGGCGTAACGGTAAGCTCCACCTCCGGACTTGCCGGTATAGCCTACTGGATCAACGCGCACTATCACCTCACCGGTTCCGAGGCTCTTTCGAAGAAGGACCCGCTCGTTCTCCATATCAAGGAATGGGTGGATGCGCAGTATGCCGCCGGACGGCAGACGGTGATATCATCCAAGGAGCTTGAAAAGCTGATAATCAAATATAAAAACAAGGAAGACTGAAATGGGACTTACGATAGCACAAAAAATAATCAAGTCGCATCTTGTTGAGGGCGACATGACGCCGGGCATCGAAATAGCACTGCACATTGACCGCACACTTACGCAGGACGCCACCGGAACGATGGCGTATATCGAATTCGAATCAATGGGACTTGACAGCGTAAAGACCGAGCTTTCGGTCGCGTATGTCGATCACAACACCCTTCAGGCGGGCTTTGAGAACGCCGATGACCACGAATACCTCCGCACCGTTGCGGCAAAGTACGGCGTTTATTATTCGCGCCCCGGCAACGGAGTGTGTCATCAGGTGAACCTTGAACGCTTCGGCGTCCCCGGCAAGACACTTGTCGGCTCCGACAGCCATACGCCCACTGCGGGCGGTATAGGCATGCTCGCCTTCGGCGCGGGCGGACTTGACGTTGCCGTTGCCATGGGCGGCGGCGCCTACCGCATGACGATGCCGAAGATGGTACTCGTGCGGCTCTCCGGCAAGCGCCGTCCGTGGGTGGCGGCAAAGGATGTCATTCTTGAGCTTCTCCGCCGTATCTCGGTAAAGGGCGGCGTAGGAAAAATAATCGAATGGGGCGGCGAGGGCATTGCAGATCTGCGTGTTCCGGAGCGCGCCACGATAACGAACATGGGCGCCGAGCTGGGAGCGACTACGTCGATATTCCCGTCCGATGAAGCAACGCGCAAATTCCTTTGCGCCGAGGGCAGGGAGGCGGATTATATACCGCTTGCCTCCGACCCCGATGCGGTGTATGATGAAATAATTGATATCGATCTTTCGGAGCTTGAGCCGCTGGCTGCCTGCCCGCACAGTCCCGACAACGTAAAGCCGGTGCGCGAACTGGCGGGAATGCCGATACAGCAGGTGTGCGTCGGCTCCTGCACGAATTCTTCTCTTGCCGATATGCTGACCGTTGCGGCGATACTGCGCGGCAGAACGGTTGCGCCGAGCGTGGAGATGTCGGTCTCGCCCGGCTCCAAACAGGTGCTTGCGATGCTCGCCGAATGCGGCGCGCTCAACGATATCATCGCTTCCGGCGCCCGACTGCTCGAATGCACGTGCGGTCCCTGCATCGGCATGGGCTTTTCGCCGTCCTCTGGCGGCATTTCGCTCCGCACCTTCAACCGCAACTTTGAGGGCAGGAGCGGCACGCGTGATGCCGGAGTTTATCTTGTCTCGCCCGAGACCGCCGCTGTGTCGGCGATATTCGGCGTGATAACGGACCCGCGCACGCTCGGCGAATATCCGCATACCGTGCTTCCCGGGCATTTCCGCATCGATGACAGCGCCATCGTTCCTCCTCTTGCGCCGAAGGCTGCCAAAAACGCTGAGGTTCGCCGCGGACCGAATATCAAGCCGTACCCCGAAACATACCCCCTCGGCAGCAGGCTCTCGGCTCCCGTATCGCTCAAGGTCGGGGACAATATCACCACCGACCACATC
>CATYWI010000048.1 GCA_958414155.1 uncultured Anaerotruncus sp.
CTCTTACGGTGTATATCAAGCGGCTGCGGGAAAAGATCGAGGACGACCCGCAGGAGCCGCGTATTATCAAGACAGTGCGCGGGCTCGGCTATCGCGTTGACTGACGGGGAACGGTATGAGTATTCTTAACGAGCCGGATATACGTAGGGGCATACTCACCGATATCGGCATTGGCGCCGCCGTAAGTGCGGTGAGCTTTTCCTTGGGGATCGCCGCAGGAATCGCAGCGCTTGCTTCGTGCATTATATATACGGTCATACACGCAATAACGAACGTGCGCCGTTACCGGGCTATTGCACGACTCAGCAACAGTATAGACCGCATACTTCACGGTCAGGATGAAATTCTGTTTACCGACAGCCGCGAGGGCGAGCTTGCCATACTGACGAGCGAGGTGACAAAAATGACCGTTCGCCTGCGCGAACAGACCGATGCGCTCGCGGCGGACAAGGTGCGCCTTACCGATGCCATTGCCGATATCTCACACCAGCTGCGCACTCCGCTGACATCGATGAACCTTACGGTATCACTGCTTTCCGAGGACGGACTGTCCGATGAGCGCCGCCTGCGGCTCACGCGCGATCTGTCGCGCTCGCTGAGGCGCATCGACTGGCTGATAGATGCGCTGCTTAAAATATCAAAAATAGACGCCGGAACGGTCGGTTTCAGGTCCGAGCGTGTGTCAGTAGCCGAACTTATCCGTCGCGCCGCCGCTCCGCTCATGATACCCATGGAGCTTCGCGGACAGGAGATTCGGGTACATGCGGACAGCGAGGAATATACGGGAGATATGCAGTGGAGCGTTGAGGCGATAGGAAATATCCTCAAAAACTGTGTCGAGCATACTCCGGAGGGTGGCAGCATAGAAATATCATCCACGGAAAATGCGCTGTTTACCGAGATAGTTATTTCCGACAGCGGTGCCGGCTTCACGCCGGGCGATATACCGCATCTTTTTGAACGCTTTTACCGTGGAAAAAATGCCGATGCCGCGAGCGTGGGCATAGGTCTTGCGCTGGCGCGGACAGTGATCACGGCACAAAACGGTACCGTTGCCGCATCAAACGGCAAAAACGGCGGGGCGCAGTTCACGGTCCGCTTTTACAAAAATATAGTTTAATACGGCATATGTACAGCTCCGGCGGCATTTTCTTTTCGGAAAGTCACCGGAGTGTCACTTTTCTGTGCTATAATTACGGCTGATAAAAAAGAAAGGTCAGAATAAATGGAGATCTTAAAAGTAGAACATCTTACAAAAATATACGGCAGCGGAGACGGCGAGGTAAGAGCCGTAGACGACGTATCCTTTTCGGTGGAGAAAGGAGAATTCCTTGCAATAATCGGTCCATCCGGCTCGGGCAAATCAACGCTTCTCCACATTCTCGGCGGCGTTGACCGTCCGACAGCCGGAAAGGTCTATATGAACGGCCAGGACGTTTATGCACAGAACGAGGATCAGCTTGCTATATTCCGCCGCCGCGAGGTGGGACTTATATATCAGTTTTATAACCTTATCCCGGTGTTCGACGTAGTGGAAAACATGACGCTCCCCGTGCTAATGGACGGCAGAAGCGTAAACCGGGAGCGGCTTGAGGAGCTGCTCGGTACGCTCGGACTTACCGACAGACGCAAAAATCTGCCCAATCAGCTTTCCGGCGGTCAGCAGCAGCGTGTCTCTATCGGGAGAGCGCTCATGAACGCTCCGGCTGTCGTGCTTGCCGATGAGCCTACCGGAAATCTTGACTCCAAAAACAGTCAGGAGATAGTTGAACTGCTCAGAATGTCAAACCGCAAATACGGTCAGACGCTCATAGTTATAACGCATGACGAGAACATTGCGCTTCAGGCTGATCGGGTGATCGCGGTCGAGGACGGAAAAATAGTGCGCGACGAACGCATAAGGGAGCGGAGAATATGAGTATTTTTCGCAAATTCACATTAAGATCCCTGCAAAAGAATCGCGTCCGCAGTATCGTAACGGTGATGGGAATAATGCTTTCCATGGCGATGTTCACAGCCGTTATCGAGGCTGCTTACAGCGGCGTAAGGTTCCTCATACGCGCCGAGGAAAAAAAGACCGGTTCATATCATGCATATTACAGCGGCTTGAGCGCCGATGATGTCAGAACGCTTGAAAATGCCGACGGCGTTAAAAAGACCGTCACATGGCAGCAGGTAGGCTGGGCGGATATCGGAAGTCACAATAAATACAAGCCGTATATGCTTATCGAATCGATAGGTGAGAATCTCACCGACCTTGTAGTCGTTGACATGACAGACGGCAGACTGCCCCGGAACGGCAGTGAAATAGCTATCCCCGCACATATCAAAAGCAACGGTGGCATTGAATGGAATCTCGGAGATGTGATAACAGTAAACGTCGGTACACGTGTGATAGACGGGGAAGGGACCGGTGATGAAAACCTGGCGCTCGTATATAATATGTCGGAGGACGATGAATTCACCGTCCTGGAATCAGTGACCGATACGACCGAAATGAGCTATACCGTTGTCGGCATATTCGAAAGACTGCCGTATAACATCGAAGCATATGACTGCCCCGGTTACACTGCGCTGACTGCGGGCGGCGGAAGAGGCGATTACCGGGCATTCTTTACCGTAAAACAGCCCATGAAGCTTGCGGAGTTTACCGAAAGCCTTGATATCGGCGGAGGCTGCACAAGGCACCGCGACCTGCTGATGTACTACGGCGTATCAACAAACCGCGGCGTCGTGCGTGCGCTTTACGGTATGGTGATAATTCTCGTGCTCATGATATTCTGCGGCTCGGTCTCGCTGATCTATAATTCGTTTTCAATATCCGTCAGCGAGCGCACACGCCAGTTCGGTATGCTGAAGTCGATAGGCGCAACACGTAAGCAGCTGCGCGGTACTGTCATATACGAGGCGCTCGTGCTTTGTGCAATCGGTATACCGCTCGGAATGCTTGCCGGGTGCGCGGGAATAGGCATAACGCTGTGGTGCCTGCGTGATTCCTTCGGCTTCCTGCTCGGGAGCGGGGAAAACGTCAGCATGTACCTTGTAATAACGCCGTGGGGACTGCTTGCGGCGGCGCTGATATGCCTTTTTACCGCGCTCGTATCGGCATGGATCCCCGCAGGGCGCGCCATGAGACTTTCTCCGATCGATGCGCTCAGACAGTCCGAGGACATAAAGTTGCGCCGTCTCGATGTACGCACCTCGCGCCTGACTCAAAAGCTGTTCGGCTTTGAGGGGATGATAGCGTCCAAGAATTTTGCACGCAACCGCAAAAGATCGCGTTCAACGGTAATGTCGCTCTTCCTCAGCGTCACTCTGTTTATATCCGCGTCCTCCTTCTGCTCGTATCTTACAGACACGGTAAGCGGCATAACCGGGACCTCCGAAAACAGCGTTGATATTTCATATTTCTGCGACACGGAATCGCGTGATCCTGCGGATATCTATAAAATAATGATGAGCGCGCCCGGCGTGGACGACGGCGTGTGGCTCAGATATGCGACATTTTATCTGGATATTGATAAGTCAGATGTCAGCGGCTTTTATATCGAGCACGCGGGCGAATTTGCGGCGATAGATCAGGGCGAGAGCATAAGCATACCGGTCACAACGATTTTTCTCGATGATGATTCATTCCGCAAGACCTGTCGCGAAAACGGCATCTCTGCGGACGGATACTTCGATGCGGCTTCTCCTAAGGCTATCATATATGACAAGCTGACGGCAGGCGTGCGTGACGCCGCTGGCTCGTCCAAGTGGTTCGGTACATCCGTAATAAAAAACGGCAGGCTTCCGCTCGTGTGCCATGTCGAATCGCGGAGAGAGATCGAGGGATACGAGTGGGACGAGACCGTGGAAGGCGCTGACGGCGGAAAGACCTACTATTATTATACGCGGGAGTACCTTAGCGAGGTCTACGGATCGGGTGGCACACCTGACCGTTCGATGGCACTCGTGCTTTCCGAGGACGAGGCTAACATCCGCGCGAGCTTTACGATCGGTGCGGAAATGAGCAAGCGCCCGCTCACCAATATCGGTTACGGCAATCTG
Organism: uncultured Anaerotruncus sp.; assembly: GCA_958414155.1. Next base: position 4,051 of record CATYWI010000048.1, read on the forward strand.
ATGCTCATATACCCCGTCTCGCTCATTAACGATGTTATAAAGGACAGCGGATTTCCCGGATATGCATCTCTGCTGTCGCGTGCGTCATATGCATTTTCTGCAGACGATCACGCAGCGGCTTACGACGCGATGCAAAAGCTTTTGCGCGCGGACGGACTTGATCCCGGTATGCTTGTTGACGAAATGGCGGGAGTAGAGTCTGAACGCCGCATGGTGACGGTCATCAATGTATTTTCCTATGGATTCATCGTGCTGATATCCCTCATCGCCATGACAAATATGTTCAACACGATATCCACAAACATTCTCCTGCGCCGACGCGAATTTGCAATGCTCAAATCGGTGGGAATGACGGGCGGCGGCTTCCGCAGGATGATGAACTTTGAGTGCGCAAGATACGGCATTCAGGGGCTTGCGTGGGGGCTTCCGGCTGCGGTCGCCGTGACGTTCCTGATATGGCGAAGCATCTCAAATGCATATGAGATCGGATTTTATATCCCGTGGTACAGCGTTGCCATAGCCGCAGGCAGTGTGTTTGCCGTCGTATTTGCCTCAATGATGTATTCAATGCGTATGATAAAGAAGGATAATCCCATAGATGCGCTGAAAAACGAAAATCTTTGATGAAATGTGCTTGACATTGGTGCGGCGTGATGATATAATTATCGCATATTTTTCAAAAAACGAGGTGATACTTCATGCCGCTTATACTGCCCGAGGGCTACCGTTCGCGTCTTACCGCACGTCAGACGCAGATCGCTATCAAAAAGGTAAAGGATTTCTTTCAGACCGATCTTGCCAATCAGCTCAATCTCCGCCGCGTTTCCGCGCCGGTGTTCGTTGATTCCGCGACCGGACTCAATGATAATCTCAACGGTGTGGAGCGTCCCGTTTCATTTGACATAAAGAACTGCACCGGGAGCTTTGAGGTCGTGCATTCGCTTGCAAAATGGAAGCGCTTTGCGCTTAAAAAGTACGGCTTTGCTCCCGGAGAGGGACTTTATACCGATATGAACGCTATCCGCCGTGATGAGGATACCGACAATATACATTCGGTATTCGTCGATCAGTGGGACTGGGAAAAGGTGATACTTAAATCCGAGCGCACGCGCGAGACGCTTCACTCAACCGTGCGTTACATATACGACGCACTGCGTCAGACCGAGAATTACATAGCCGATGACTACAACTTTATCGGTCATCTGCTCCCGCCGTCGATCACATTCGTGACCACGCGCGAGCTGGAGATGAAATACCCGTCCCTTACCCCCAAGGAGCGCGAGTACCGCGCGGCACGTGAATACGGCGCGATATTCCTTGAAGGGATAGGCGGAGCGCTTGCCTCCGGAAAGCCGCATGACGGCAGAGCGCCCGACTATGACGATTGGGAGCTGAACGGTGATATAATCGTCTACTATCCCGTGCTTGATATTGCGCTTGAGCTTTCAAGTATGGGCGTACGCGTGGATGAGGACGCTATGCGCCGCCAGCTTGATATCGCGGGCTGTCCCGAAAGAGCGGAGCTGCCTTTCCACCGCGCGTTGCTTGCGGGTGAGCTGCCGTATTCTATCGGCGGCGGTATCGGACAGTCAAGAATATGTATGTTCTTCCTCCGCAAAGCGCATATCGGCGAGGTCCAGGCATCCTGCTGGCCGGAATCGGAGACCGGAGCGTGCGAGAACGCTGGAATATTCCTGCTTTGAAATGAAACAACAAGCAAGGCTGAGCCGCATGCGGCTCAGCCTTGCTTGTTGTTATTCATCTGTACTTTTATCGTCGGAGTAAACCTTTATGCCTGCCATCCTGCCGAAATCGCGGAATCCGTCTACCTCACCGCGCTGTATCGCGCCGTATATGCGGTATTTCAGCCCTCGGTTTTCGCGGTCCAGACGCGCCAGAAACTGCTTCATTTCCTCGCGCTCGGTGTGCTTGTCCGCCGGACAGGTCGAGGTCACAACGGGCAGCCCTTCTTTTTTGGCAAAGTATCGTATATCTTTTTCGGGCATGTATATCATCGGACGTATAACGGTGACATTGCTGCGCGAAAGATAAGTGACCGGGCTGAAAACACCGATCCTGCCCTCGTAGAACAGATTGAGCATGAATGTTTCGACAACGTCGTCAAAGTGATGCCCGAGGGCGACCTTGTTGCATCCGAGCCTTGAGGCGGCGTTGTTTACCGCGCCCCGGCGCATTTTTGCGCAGAGCGAGCAGGGATTGTGTTCCTTCCGGTATTCAAACACGACCTTTGAAATATCGGAGGGGATAATGTGGTACTCAACGTCAAGACCGCGGCAGTAATCGGCAACGGGAGTAAAGTCCATTCCTTCAAGTCCCATGTCGATGCTGATGCCGCACAGCTCGTATTTTTTCGGGTAAAAGCGGCGCATTCCCGCAAGCGCCGTCAAAAGCGTCAGCGAATCCTTGCCGCCGGAAATGCCGACGGCTATTTTGTCGCCGTCCTCTATCATTTTATAGTCTTCGCATGCGCGGCGAATGTAGCTGAGTATTCTTTTTGTATCGCTCATTTTGCAAACAGCAGCTCCTCAAGGTCATTCGGAGATTCAAAATAATAGTCGCTTTCACGGCGCATCATCGCTTCGATGGAATTGCTTTGCCTTGCCCATCCAGCAGCGGCAAAGCGTACACCTGCCGCACGCGACATGACAAGTCCGGGTTTGAGGTCGTCTACCATTATAAGCTCATCTGCCGTGAAGCTGTTTTTCTTCATTATATCGAGCAGCGGGTATGGGTCCGGCTTGCGCTTTCCCTCACCGGTATCCCATGCATAAACGCCGTCGGGCAGGATACCGAAATTGTGCCGCCAATCGCGCAGGATGTTTTCGGTGTAGGAGTGCGATACCACAAATATCACTCCACCTGCATCGCGATATTTTTTTATTACATCGCCAAGCCCCGGAACCGCTTCCGGGATCGTCATTTTTACAAACCGTTGCCAGTTTGCAAATTCGAATTTCATTTCCTCATCGTTAAATCCGAGTATTCTTCTGAAAAACGGCTCAAATCCGGGATCGCAACAGTAATCGATAAATGTTTCATAATCATAGTGCGGCGCATCCGGGCGGAGCTTTTTCATTGTGTCGAGAAAAGCGGGATAGTTCACCTGCGGGGTAGACAGGACCGTGGTATCATCGTGGTCGAGCACAAGGCAGGGGAATTTGAGTTTCTTTATCATGCAGTCACCTCATTGCGGAAATCAGACTTCGTTGAATGAGCACGCGGAATATATCCGTGCGGCGTTTTCGGTCATTTGCCGCGCTCCGCCGCCGGGATCCTTTTCCGTGTACATAATAAGCGGGCGTGTGATATCAAGTGACGGCGCGCCGCCGAGCTTGGCTTCCACTATCACAGCCGACGGGCGCGATCCGGTGTCGGGATATATCTCGGTCATTCGCTTTGGCTCAAGACCGACCGCGCGAAGCGCGCCGAAAAGATCGGCAAGGCGGCTCGGATGAAAAACACAGACGAATATGCCTCCGAAATTGAGCAGTCGCGCCGCAGCGGCGGCAAAATCGCCGATACCGCCGAACACCTCATGCCGGGCTATCAGCTTTTCCTGTGTCTCTGAGAGATGTCCCGTGTCTGTCCTCATGTACGGAGGATTGGAAAATACAACGTCAAACCTGCCGCCCAGCATTTCGGCGCGGATATCGCGCACGTCACCGTGCTGTGGCTTGAATATTCCGTCAAGTCCGTTGAGCGCGGCGTTGCGCCGGGCAAGCTCGGCGTATTCCGGCTGAATCTCAATGGCGCGTATTTCGGGGAACTTGC
>CATYWI010000049.1 GCA_958414155.1 uncultured Anaerotruncus sp.
CAGCCGCCTCGGTGCGGAAAGGCAGGGCGGGGCAGTCGGACATTTCCGCGGAAATGCCGAGACGCCGCAAGGCGTTGTATTCTCTTTTTATCTTTGCGGCATCGCCGACGGAATACACAAACGCATCGCATTCGCGGTAGCCGCAGTCTTTGCCGGCGCACAAGCGGCGGTATTCATCCGCCGCCTCTGCATTGGCATCGTAGTATCGACGCGCCGCGGCGGTCCCGAACTCGCGTATCAGGCGGTCATATATCGCGCCGTGCAGTGCGGTAATCTTTCCTGTTGTGCTTCCGCTCGTGCCGCTCATCAGCCTGTCCGCTTCCGCAAGGTGAAATTCCACGCCCGCGTGCCACAGCATGTGGGCGGTCAGAAGTCCCGCAAGTCCTCCGCCGACTATCAGTACATCGGTCGTTATATCGCCGTGAAGCGGTTCGTATCCGGGTATGGCGTTCTCTGACGCCCGTTTTTGCCACAGTGACTCCATTTTGTCCTCCGGATGATTTATTTACAGATATTATTCCCATGTGTGACGAAAATATAACTGCCTGCTGTTGACATATTGCGACAAATAATTTATAATGTATACAAATGGTCGGGGACCCCCGACAATAACGGACAAACGGAGGATCTTTCATGAAAAGAAAGCTCGGGATCTGCACTGTGATCTCATTTGTATTTGCGGGGCTTTCCGCGCCCGCTTTCCTGTTTTCGGTATACTTTTTGGCTGTGTACTGCATCGGAGGATCGCCGACAGGGGGCGGCAGTCCGGCGGTTGCGCCGAGTATCGTGCTGTCTCTCACCTGTCTCGTTGCCGCCGTTGCGGCGATCGCGTCGGTTGTGGTGTTCGCGGTACGGATAGTGAAAACAAGAACGCGCAAGTCACGTGTGTTTTATATGGCAGGGTGCTTTGCGATCGCCGTTCTTGAAACTATTATTGCCAATGTTACGCAGCAAGCCGATCTGTTCTTGCTTTGGAAGCTGCTCGGTATCACGGATGTGACCGGCATGAGCGTGATCGTCAGTATAGTATACTTGCAGCTGTGTTCAACGTTCCCGATGGTCGCCGGCATCCTTGCGATACCCGGCGTGGCATCGCGTGAATACCGTAAAAATGCCGGTACGGTATCCGGTGAGGTCTGAGCCGATATATCTTTATTACGCGGTCGGTGCTGTGCGCCGGCCGCGTAATTTTCATACATCTTGATATAATAGTAACATGATGCGTGTTGACTTTTGGCGTGATAATTGTTATAATTATAATTAATTATCTTATCGGGGGACCGCTCCCGGAAAGGGTGCTTTTTATGTCGACTATTATTTCGGGCGGGCTTTATCGCCTTCTTACCGAGCGCTTCGGAGTTGTCGGAGTGCCGGCGCTTCTGTGGCTCATTCCCCCGATCCTGCTTTGCGCGGCGGGCGGATATCTGCTGGGAAGTCTCAGCTCTGCGGTCATCGTTTCCCGCGCGCTTTTCTCCGATGATGTGCGTTCGCACGGCTCGGGCAACGCGGGAATGACCAATATGTTCCGCACCTACGGCAAAAAGGCGGGGGTGCTGACCCTTTGCGGGGATGTTCTGAAAACGGTCGTTGCCACGCTTCTCGGTTATCTCTGGCTCGGCTATATCGGAGCGTATCTGTCCGGTCTTTTCTGTATGCTCGGACACATGTTCCCTGTGTTTTACAGATTCCGAGGCGGAAAGGGCGTGCTCGTTGCGGCTGTGATGATCCTTATGACCGAGCCACCGGTCTTCCTTGTGCTTATCGTTGTTTTTGCGATAGTGCTCGTGGGTACACGCATGGTATCGATGGCGTCCGGAATGGCGGCTTTGCTGTATCCGCTGATACTCAACGGGACCTACGCCGTGTTTTACGGTGACGGCAGTACGGCCGGAATGCGCATCCCGATAGCGGTATTCATCACCGTGATGATACTTATCATGCACCGTGAGAATTTCAAGCGTATATATGCCGGGAAGGAACCCAAGGTCCGCTTCCCGTGGAATCATGACGAGCCTGCCGCGGAGCAGGAGGAAGAGCGCGGTCTGTCTGCCGCCGACGATGAGGACGGTGCGGAGGAGGATACTTCCGCCCCAAAGCCGCAGCGGACCGTAAAGAAAAAATCAACGTACGGGAAAAGGAAAAAATGAGTATAAACAAGTGCAATCTCCCAACGGTGCGCGAGAGTCTGCGCTTTGCGGGGCTTGTATGCGAGGCGTCGGCGAAGGGGATCATAAAAAAATGCGGCTTTTCGGTGCCGCGTGACAGTGCCGCAAAGAACGCCCGTGCGCGTTCCGTCACCGTGGGCGGCAGGCGCATGATACAGCTTGAGTCGTTTATGAAGGACGGCAAGGCGCTGCAACGGAATATTCCGGAGGACGATGCGGAGGCGCTCGGCGCTTTTGCGGCAGGTTTTATGCGCGCCAATCTCATGCTTGAGGGCGGAGCGGCTTGCGAATATCGCGCCAATGCGAAGGGGAATGCCGCCGTTGTGGGCGCGGGCGCCGTTACTGCCGCGCTCGGCAATGCCGCCGCGCGCGAGGCGGCTCCGGCGGGGAATGACCGCAGCAAGAACCGTCTGCTTGACGGTAGCGAGCCTTTTCTGCGCGCGCTCGGCGTAAGCGACGAACGCGGCAGAGTTTACGACAAAAAACAACCGAAGTTCCGTCAGATATGTCGCTTTCTTGAGCATATCCGGGAGATCGAGGGCTGTCTGCCCGCCGAAGGCGAGCTGCGCATATGCGATCTTTGCTGCGGAAAAAGCTATCTTTCGTTTGCGGTTTACCACTATTTTGCCGTTTTGCGCGGCAGGCGCGTGAGCATGACGGGAGTTGATCTGAAGCCGGATGTTATCGAATACTGCTCGTCGGTCGCCGGGTCTCTCGGCTTTTCGGGACTTGAATTCATATGCGGCAATGTGCTTGAATATGACAGTCGCGAGCGCGGACTGCCTCAGCTCGTCGTTTCGCTTCATGCCTGCGACACGGCAACGGACATCGTTCTCACCAAGGCGGCGCAGTGGCGCTCAAAGGTCATTCTGTCAACGCCGTGCTGTCACCATGCGCTGGCGAGGGTGATAGACTGCCCCGAACTTTCGTTCGTGACAGATCACCCGTTCCTTTCGCGCAAGCTCTGCGATGTGCTTACCGACGCGGCGCGGCTCGCGCGGCTCGATGCCGAGGGCTACGTCACTACGGCGATGGAGCTGACCGATCCCGACGACACGCCGAAGAATGTGCTTCTTCGCGCGGTGCTTAACGACGCCCCGGAGCCTTCACGTCTCGCGGCTTGCCGCGAGCGCTACGAGGCGATAAGGCGTTTTCTGGCGGCGGGTGATCCGGAGGGGGCGCGCGGCGCTCTCCCCGATGTGACAGACGATTAAAAAAGCGGACCGATATAAATTCTTTGTGCGGAGCGGATAAGGGTCATCGCGCCACACGGAAAGGAATACAAAATGACCTCACTTAATGCCGAAAAGTATCTGAGAGGGCTTCCTCTGAAAAACGACCGCGAAATGCCTGAACGGTATGCCGCGCTGTCGGCGGAGATGACGGGAATGGCAGAGACCTCCCGCCGCGTGTTCCACATCTGCTGTGACGGACTTTTTTCCGCTCACGCTGCCGCTATGCTTGCTGCCGCGCTCCGTTCTGCCGGCGTGAGCAGCGCTTCGGTCGCATTTGACGCATTATGCGAAGATGATATGCACCGCACGACCGTATTTATTGACGGCAAACGGGCGACGGATCAGGTGTTCTGCCCGGCGGTCCATGAGCTGCGCGCGGCGATACGGGCACACGGAAATGCATCCGGAAGATACGAGGCTGGTGCGGCGCTTGCGGTCCTTGCATGTCGGAATTCCGGCGCGCGCGTGCTTATTTCGGATGTCAGCGGATTGCCCTGTGAGGTTCTGTCCTTGCTACCGCCGCCCTCCTGCGTCGTGCTCGGACCTGTCGATGATACGATCCGTCCCGCACTGCGCAGAATGATATCCAAAAGCACACTTGAGACCGTAAGCACACCGCAATCGCCGGAAATACAGCGCATGCTGACCGATACGTGCGCTGCGGCTGGGTGCCGCCTCACAGTGGCGGCAAAGCACGGGATGCCGGGCGGTCCGGAGGTCGGGGCGCTTTCCTTTGGCGGTGTGACGTTTTCATACCGCGGCGTAGACGCCAGGATATCGTCGGTGTTCGTTTCTGCCGTTCTTTGCGCGTGCGCGGCTACCGATACCGCGCGCGCCATGCGGCGTTCCGGATTTGCGATAAGCGATTCGGATATTGCCGCAGGTGTGCGTGTGGCGTCGCCGCTCTGCCACGGAACGGTCGTGTCGATAAATCCGGCGGTGATCGCTGCTTCTGTCCCCGATGATGGTGGACACGCAGAACACAGTACCGCTCTGGCGGCTGTCGTTGCCGATATCGCGTCGGCGAAGCAGCTTACAGGGAAGAGCGTTACTCTGTTTTTCCCGGGGAGCGGCGCTCCTGTGGATGAGATCGTAAGTTTTTTCGGCGGATGCGGCGTTGAGGTGAGTTCTGTGATACTTGCGGCGGATGGCGAAAGTCCTGCCGCGGCGGCACGCAGGGCGGCTTCCGCGATAGCCATAACCGATGCCGAGATAGAGGCGCATGGGGACACTGACGAGGTGCGGTCATATATCGTAATTGGTACACACCGCGAGACTGAGGAGGCGCTTCCTCTTCTTCGCGAGGGGATCAGGCGGACGATGATTTGAGGCTCTCGGTGCGCCATGCCGCAGCGGCGGCGCGTCCGACAAGGGCAAGCAGAGGACCGATGAACATTCCGGCAACTCCGAATACGGAAAAACCGAGGTACATCGCAGCAAGCGTTACGAGCGGGTGTATGCCGAGCGTTCCGCCGACGATGCGCGGTTCAATGAATTGACGCACTGTTTCGATCACGCCGAAAAGAATGAGCAGTCCTATGCCGAGGCGGAAGTCGCCCTTTATGAATTCGATCGCCGTCCATGGGAGCAGTACCGTGCCGACACCGAGAACGGGAAGAATGTCGATAACGGCAATGACTGCCGAAAGAAGGAAGGCGTAGCCGATGCGCAGTATCGAAAAACCGATAAACAGCTCGCAGAATGTTATTGCCAATATAATAAGGTAGGCTTTTACGTAGCCGACTGCGGTTCTTCCCGCACGTCGGCGCAGCTCGGGAAGATGACGGCGCACGCCGTGGGGAGCCATCCCGGCAAGCGCCGCAAGTATGCGGCGGCGGTCGAGCGCAAAATAAAATCCCGATATCACAGCCACCGCGAGCGAGAGAAGGATAGATGGAAATGCTTTTATCACCGAGGCGGCGAGCGCCGGGATCTCGGTGGTCAGCTTTGTGAGCATATTTCCTATCGCACTGCCGAGGGCGGTGTCAAGTCCGTCAAAAAAGCCGGCAAGCTCCTCCGATTCGCGCAGATGACGGAGAAGCGGAATGCGATCGCCCGCATCGGTGATGAATCCCGCGGCATTGCTTATCATGTCGCTCACCTCGTCCGGGCTTGTCTCGCCAAGGCGGACGAGAAGCGCGACGATCTCGTAAACGGCGCGGTTTACAGCCAGCGCGGTGAGTATGAATATCAGCGCAAGGATCAGCAGCACTGCCACCGAAATGCAAAAACGCTCGGAGATGTGCAGTTTTTTTGCCACACGCGCGGCAGGCGGTACAGCCGCCGACGAGACGAGCCACGCAAACAGAAATGGGAGAGCCAGGCGCAGTACGTACTTTCCCGCAAAATAGATCGCAGCCAACGCACATATAAGGCAAAACAGCTTAGCCGCAATGCCTTGCCAGTCTGTGCCCGTGTCGCGTATGTTGTTTCCGGTATTCATTTGGTTCCTTCCTTTAGTAATGTATTAATGTATTGCCCGCCGCAGGCGGGATTTTTTGGTATATTTGATTTTATTGCGCGGTGTGCCCGACGTATTCAGCGCCCGGGCGTTTTTTTCGTCGCGGGTTGCTTCAATGCCGTGCTTTTTTCGGTCGCACTCGCCGCAAGGAATATTTCGGAACGGCGAAACCGGATTTTCGGTCTTTTTTTCTATATTATACGCCGTTCGAAAAATATTTTTTTAATTTTTTCGCATAATCACTTGACAGGGCTTGATTTGAATGATATAATTGTAAACTGCATTATAATCGCTTAATATGTCAAAAAAACGGCTTGCAAAAGGGCGGCGGGTGCTTTCCGGGGGGATAGCACGGGGCTGTCCGGCGGGTCCGGGTCGTGTCGGCGGGGGGACTGCCGTGTGCGGCGCAAAGCAAAGGACATAGCTTTGAGCGTGAAACTACGTTGAATGGAGTGATTGATTAAATGGTCCATACCACAGACCAGCAGCTTGGCAGAAATGTTCTGCGTAAAAGCTTTTCCAAAACGCGAACGACGCTTGAAATCCCGAATCTCATAGAGATCCAGACAAAATCCTACAAGTGGTTCCTTGAAGAGGGCCTAATGGAGGTGCTCCGGGATGTATCGCCGATCGTAGACTACTCCGGCAATCTTTCCATCGAGTTCATATCCTATTCTCTTGACTCCAAGCCGAAGTATCCGGTGGAGGAGTGCAAGGAAAGAGACGTGAACTATGCCGCGCCGCTGAAGGTGAATGTTCGCCTTACGAACAAGCTGACCGGCGAGGTGAAGCAGACCGATATATACATGGGCGACTTCCCGCTCATGACCGACAACGGCACCTTTGTTATAAACGGCGCCGAGCGTGTTATCGTGTCGCAGATCATCCGCTCACCCGGTATCTATTACGAATCCGATATAGATAAGACGGGTAAAAAGACATATGCCGCCACAGTTATCCCTTACCGCGGAGCATGGCTCGAGTATGAGATAGACAGCAATGGTGTGATGAATGTCCGTATAGATAAAAACCGCAAGCTCCCGGTGACGATGCTCATCCGCGCTCTCGGTCTTTCTCTTGATGCCGATACCGGCACGCTAAGATCCGACATCGGCAACGATGAAGCGATCTATGCCATGTTCGGCGAGGATCCCTGCCTCAGAGCGACCATTGAAAAGGATGAGAGCAACGATCTTGCCGCGCGCAACCGTTCGGATGCCGCGGTGGAATCACTGCGCGAGATATACAAGAAGCTTCGCCCCGGCGAGCCTGTTCAGATCGACGCGGCGATGAACCTCATCAATAATTATTTCTTTGATCCCAAGAAATATGACATAGCGCCCGTAGGACGCTACAAATTTGATAAAAAGCTCGCCATCGGCGCCCGCATTGCAAACCATCGCATTGCCGCCGATATCGTGAACCCCCTCACGGGCGAGGTGCTTTACGAGGCGGGCAAGGTGCTCAGCCCCGAGGATGCAAAGGCGGTCGAGGATGCGGCTGTCAACGAGGTCACTCTTGTGCTTGACAACGGCGTGAACGTCAAGGTATTCTCCAACAACACCTGCTGGCCCGAAAAGCTCATAGGCGACAATCTGAATGACTGCGGCGTCCGCGAGAAGGCACGCACGCCCGTTCTCCTTTCCATAATGGAGGAGTGCGGCGGCGATATCGACGCGGTAAAGGCGAAGGTAAAGGCGAGGATCGCCGAGGTCTGCCCCAAGCACATCACTCATGACGATATTTTTGCTTCCATAAACTATATGCTCGGACTTACCTACGACATAGGTACTACCGATGATATAGACCATCTCGGCAACCGCCGTATCCGTTCGGTGGGCGAACTTCTGCAGAACCAGTTCCGCATAGGTATATCCCGCATGGAGCGTGTTGTGCGTGAGAAAATGACCCTGCAGGCGCAGGATCCCGACAGTATT
>CATYWI010000050.1 GCA_958414155.1 uncultured Anaerotruncus sp.
CCTCGTCGTCTACCTTGCCCTTGGCGCCGACGCCGATAACGTGCTCGCAGGCATAATTGAGGGAGTCTTCCTTCACCTCTTTGAATTTGGAACCCGGAACGCCGCACTGAGGGCACTTTTCGGGAGGTGTATCACCTTCGTGAACATAACCGCAAACGGGGCATACAAACTTTTTCATGATTTTTTTTTCCTTGTGGTTCTGATATTTTTTCTGTAATTATTTTATTTATTGTTGCATTCACGGCATTTGCCGTAGAAAACGAATGAATGCGACGTAATGTTTACGCCGTATTTTTCTTCAAGCACGCGGTCTATGCCGTCCGTCTCGTCCTCTCCGATGTCGGAAAGACGGCGGCATGAGGTGCAGAAAAAATGATTGTGCGCGCGCGTTTGCGCGTCGTAGCGGACGGTTCCGTCGCCGATGTCCAGCCGTATCGCTTCACCGCACTCGCAAAGTACGCCGAGATTGCGGTAAACTGTGGCAAGGCTTATCTGCGGGAAATCCTTTTTCAGTTCGCTCCAGAGCCATTCGGCGCTCGGGTGGCTGGTGACACTGCACAGAAGCGCCAGAAGCGCGTCGCGCTGCTTTGAATGTTTGAGAACCTGATTCATTTTTATCTCCAAATTGATAATAACTACTGTTATCATTATTATTATAGCAGATAAAAATGCTATTGTCAACCCCTTGGGGCGAATTTTTTTGATGAAATTTATTCTTTTATTCTATCGGCTCAAAGTCCTCGGCGCCGTGCTTGCAAAGGGGACAGATAAAGTCGTCGGGCAGCCGCTCGCCCTCGTAAATATACCCGCACACCTTGCACACAAAGCCCTTTTTGCCCTCCGCGGCGGGCTTGGGCTTGACGCTTTTGTGATAGTGGGCGTAGGTCATGCTCTCGCGGTCGGATAAGACGTGCGCCTCGGTAGCATCGCAGATGAACATTCCGTGCGTGCCGAGATCGACGTACTGCACGACGCGAAGCGAAATGTATGAGTTGATATATTTATCGAGAACGGCAAGTCCGTTTTTGCTTCTTTCCGGTGCGGACCCGGCAAATTTGAACCGCTCAAACAGAGCAAACGGCGCGTCAACGGTAAGGCAGTTCACATTCATTAGCCCGGTGCGCTTTATCACGTCATGAGAGTAGTTTCCTTTATTTATAACGACAGAGAGGCGGCAGGGAGTGCTTGTGAGCTGGGAGACGGTGTTGACCACAAGCCCGTTGTCACGCACGCCGTCGTTTGACGTTACGACATACAGTCCATAGCCTATGCTGCGGAACGCTGCCGGGTCGGTGCCGACCTCTGCCGAGGCGCGGCGGACGAGCCATTCTTCGCACAGTTCGCGCGCCAGTGCATCCGCCGCTGCGGTGCTTTCGTCGTTCATCGCCGAGATAATGCGGACGGTGTTGCCGGCAAATTCAAGGTCGGCGGCGTCCGCAAGCATGTCGCGCATGACCTTTGCGGCGCGCGGCGCCCAGGAGCCGTTTTCTATCAGCCCGATTTTGCGGCGGCAAAAGCCACGCTCGGTCAGGTGGCTGATGAATTCCCGCATCTGCGGAAAAACACCGGCGTTGTAGGTGGTGGAGGCAAGCACGAGAGTGCTGTATCTGAATGCATCGGCAACGGCGGCGGACATATCCGACCGCGCGAGGTCGTAAAGCACCACAGCAGGGCAGCCGTAATCGCGCATTTTTTCGGCAACGAGCCGCGCGGCGCGCTCGGTATTTCCGTAGACCGAGGTGTAGGCGATCACCGTGCCCTCCTCCTCCGGCTCATAGGAAGCCCATGTGCGGTAAAGTCCGACGTAGTAGTCGATCCCGCTGTTCAGCACCGGACCGTGCAGGGGGCATATCACGCGGATGTCAAGTCCCGCCGCCTTGTCGAGCAGGGCGTTTACCTGCTTGCCGTACTTGCCGACAATGCCGATGTAGTAGCGCCGCGCCTCGTCGCGCCAGTCGGAGGCGGCATCGGGAGTGCCGAATCTGCCGAAGGCGTCGGCGGAGAAGAGCACGCCCTCCGATGCCTCGTAGCTCACGGCGACCTCGGGCCAGTGGACCATCGGTGCAGTGACGAAGGTGAGCGTGTGGGCGCCGAGGGAGAGGGTGTCGCCGTCGCGCACGGCAAGGCGGGAGTCCGCAAAATCGACTCCGAAAAACTGGCGCATCATGCGGAACGCCGCATCGGTGGCTACCACGGTGGCTTCCGGGTAAACGGACATGAACGATGCGATATTTGCGGAGTGGTCCGGCTCCATGTGGTGAACGACAAGATAGTCGGGGCGGCGGCCGCCGAGAGAAGCGCGGATGTTTGCCAGCCACTCCGCGCCGAAGTGCGCGTCAACCGTGTCCATCACCGCGATTTTTTCGTCGATTATTATATATGAATTGTAGGATATGCCCTCGGGCACACGGTACTGACCCTCAAAAAGATCTGTCACGCGGTCGTTTACGCCTACATAGAGAATGCTGTCCGAAATTTTCATTGTTTTGCTCCTGTGTTCTGATTTTGAATTGAATTAATAACAATAATGATTATCACTATTGATATTATAGCACGCCGGGCGCTGCTTGTCAAGAGTTTTTTTATATTTTTTGCGGAGAAAAAAGAAAATATGCGGAGCTTGAGAGAGTGAGGTGGATTTCCGCTGACGCGGTATGAGGGATATATCGCTATCGCGATATGATATCCGCTGCGCGGGTGTGCGGTAGATTTCCGCTTGCGGAAATCCTCATTCATTCTTCGTAGAAACAAAAAACAGGGAGCAGGTATAAACCTGCTCTCATTTTATGGGTGCGTTACTTCATTTTCTGAAGAAACTTAAGACGTGAAATATGATATAAACCTGTACTTACTTCGCCGACAAGTTCCCCCATGTTCAGATGTAACTAAAGACATGTAGTAGATAAGACTCTGTACTAACTTCACGGTCGGGGTATGAAGATACAAATCTGCACAAACGTCACCCGAGAACAAAAAAAGTCCGGCGTTTCACTAAATATGACTTGAAATTCCGCACTAATTGTCTTATAATATTAATTGAACAATTATAGCTTGGCGCGGCGGGCGAAAATGCTTCCGCAAAATATGCGCGCCGAGGTGAAAGGATAGGTGAAAAATCATGTCACTTCCCGTTGCTATTCAGGTGTATTCTGTCCGTAAGGACGCAGAGGCAGATCTTCCCGGTACCCTCCGTAAGATCCGCGATATGGGATATGACGGCGTTGAGTTTGCCGGACTTTACGGTCATACCGCCGCAGAGGTAAAGGCAATGTGCGCCGAGGTCGGACTTACCCCCATTTCCGCCCATGTTCCCTTTGTGGATATGCTCAAGGACCCGTGGGGTGTTCTCTCGCAGTACGCGGAGATCGGCTGCAAATACGTTGCCGTGCCCTATCTTATTCCGGAGCATCGTCCCGGCACACCCAACTTTGAGTACGTTGTCGCGTTTATCGAGATAATCGCAAAGGCGGCAAAGAAGCTCGGTATGCAGATGCTCTACCACAACCACGATTTTGAATTCATGAAGCTGGACGGCAAGTACGCTCTCGATATCCTTTACGAGACAGTCCCCGCCGACCTGCTCAAGACAGAGCTTGACGTCTGCTGGGTCAACGTCGGCGGCGAAGAGCCTGCCGCATACCTGCGCAAATATGCGGGACGCGCTCCCGTTGTGCATCTGAAGGACTTCTTCGGCGAAAAGAGCGACGATATGTACGAGCTTATCGGGATAGACCGTAAAGCCCCCAAGCGTCCCTCCGGCTTTGAGTTCCGCCCCGTCGGCGCAGGACTTCAGAACTTCCCCGAGATAATCAAAGCGGCAGAGGATGCCGGAAGCGAGTGGCTCATCGTTGAGCAGGATCAGCCATCCATGGGACTTACACCTATGGAGTGCGCAGAAAAGAGCCGCTCATACCTTAAGTCGATAGGCGTATGAAACTCCGGCTAAGGCTCGGCGCCATGCTGCTTGCAATCCTGACGGCAGCCGCATTGCTTGTGGGCTGCTCCACCGGGAACGAAGGCGGTAACAGCGGATCGGGCGATACGGTCGTCACGGAACAGCCGGACGAAAGACTTGACCTTGCCGTGTATTCGCTCATACGCCCCGACCGCTCGTCGGGCTACCTGACAGATGCATTCCGCGGACTGAGAAATAATATACGCGAACGTTTTGGCATCGATATGACGGTATCCGACGACTGGCTGCTTGAGGGCGATTATGACTCGGAGCGCGTTGCGGCGCTGCCCGAGGTGCTTATCGGGGATGTCAACCGTCCGGAGGCAAAAAAAGCCGCCGAGGGCATCGACAAAAACGAATGGCGGATAAGCAGAGCAGGCGCGAAGATAGTTATCTCCGGCGGCTCCGAGTTTGCGCTCGGAGCGGCAATGAACGCCTTCTTTGAGGCGCTTGCCGGCGCGGAGAAGACAGACGGCGGTAAGCTGCTGTTTGCACCCGCGGAGCTTTCCGGCGCCGTGAATACACAGTATCTTGTCGGACTTGCCGACCAGAAGAATTCCACCGTGCGCGTGTGCGACCTTGTGGACGGAAGCATTTCGGTGGCGGATTCGATATGGAGCTATAAATACGAATATTACAATATTGCCGATACGCGCCTGCGCGAATATAACGGGCGCGAGGTCGTTCTTGCCGCCTACGGCGGTAATTCGGCAAGCATGGTATCGTTTGACGACAAAAAAGAGGTGCTCTGGCGCACCGATTCAACTGCCTCGAACCCGCATGCATGCGAGCTGATCCCCTGCGGCGTTATAGCCGTTGCCGCTTCAAACGGCGGCGAGGTCCGCTTTTTTGACGCGGCGGGAGACGGAACAAGCTATGTTTCGGCAAAGCTCACGGATTCGCACGGTCTTTTGTGGGATCCGACCGCAGGCGTGCTGTGGGCTGTGGGCGACAATGTGCTTACGGCTTATGAGATTACGCTTGAGGGCGGCAGGATAACGGTCAATGAGCGCACAGATCTCCGCACGGTCATTCCGAGCGGCGGAGCGCACGACCTGCAACCGTATTACGGAGACAGCGACCGTATGTGGATAACTACCGTCTCGGCGGTCTATGTGTATTCAAAGTCCGCAGGGCAGTTCCTTAGGGATTACCCCGGAAGCGACAAGATAATGCGCAAGAGCGTAAAGGGAATCGGCAATTTTGACGACGGCAGTGTGGTGCTTATCACCCCCGACGGCGGCTTCAGGTCGTGGACGGGCAAGTCCGTTGACTTTTACGTCCTTGCCGACGGCACGTATTCGTACATTAAGGCAGATTCCGCAGACGGCGGCTTTTATAAGGTCCGCGTGTGGAATAAAAATTATCAGTAAACTTATTTGATCAAAAAATCATACCGGAGGAAAAAACAATGGCAGACAAATCAATGGACGGTCTCAACACCTTTACCGCCCAGACCACCGAGACAGTGGACACCACCCGCAAAATGCGCGTGGGTATTATCGGATGCGGCTGGATAGCCGCCTCGCACATCAAGGCGTACCTTGCTCAGCCCGATGTTGAGGTTGTTGCTGGCGCCGACCTCATCCCCGGCAAAGCCGAGGCTTTCTTCAAGAAATACGGCGTTGAGGGCGTAAAGACGGACTATGCCTCGCACAAGGAAATGATCGACGACGAGTCGCTTCACCTTGACGCGGTATCCATCTGCACCTACAACCGCCAGCACGCCGCTCCCGCCATTTATGCGCTGGATCACGGCATCAACGTTCTGCTTGAAAAGCCCTTCACCGTAACTCTTGACGAGGCGGTTGAGGTCATGAAAGCGGAAAAGCGCAGCGGTAAGGTACTCTCCATCGGCTTCCAGCCCAGACTTGACGAGAACATGAAGATGATAAAGAAGATCGTACAGTCCGGCGAGCTTGGCAAGATCTATTACATCCAGACCGGCGGCGGCCGCCGTCGCGGCATCCCCACCCCCTACGGAACCTCCTTTATCACCGACGAGACAGCCGGCATCGGCGCACTCGGCGATATCGGATGCTACTCGCTCGACATGGTGCTCAATGCCATCGGATACCCGAAGCCCCTGACCGTTACCGGCTACAAGTCCGCATTCTTCGGACAGGATCCGAACTACTCCGGCTACCGCGCCGACAAGAAGGCGGAATACGCCAAGGCGTTCAAGGTCGATGATTTTGCCGCCGCGTTCATCCGTCTTGAGGGCGATATCATTCTTGACTTCCGTATTGCGTGGGCAATGAATATGGACACCCCCGGTGACACCATCATTCTCGGCACAAAGGGCGGTCTGCGTATCCCCTCCACCGAGTGCTGGAACGGCACCGTCGGCGGACCCATGAAGATCTACCACGAGGTATGCGGTCAGCAGGTAGAGACCGAGATCCCCGTTATCACCATGAAGAAGGGTCTGTTCGATCTTAAGATCCGCACCTTCCTTGACGCATGCAAGAACGGCACTCCCGCGCCTGTTCCCACGAGCCAGATCATTTATAACCAGGCAATCATCGACGGCATCGCCCGCTCTGCGGAGTGCGGCCATGAGGTCGAAATCAACGTTCCCGAAGTATAATTTCGGAGCTTGGGGAGGCATGCCGCGCGTTTGCACGGCAGCCTCCCTGTTTTTATTTTCGGAGGGAATATGAAAAAAACGAAATTACCGGCTCGCTTCTGGGTGGCGCTCACGCTGTTCAGCTTTATAGGACAGGTCGCGTGGGTCGTTGAAAATATGTATTTCAACGTGTTCATATACAAGATGTTCCGCGCCGACGCCGGAGATATCTCGCTTATGGTCGCGGCAAGCGCCGTCGCCGCAACGGTAACAACGCTTATCATCGGCGCGCTGTCGGATAAGCTGGGCAAGCGGCGCATATTCATATCTGGCGGATACATCCTGTGGGGCATTTCGATACTGTCGTTTGCCCTCATACGCACCGATATTATTGAAAAGGTCATTCCCGCCACGGCGTCCGCGGCGTCGGTCGGCGTGTCGCTCGTTATAATAATGGACTGCGTTATGACATTTTTCGGCTCGTCGGCAAACGATGCCTGCTTCAATGCATGGCTCACCGATTCAACCGACCAAACGAACCGCGGATCCGCCGAGGGCGTGAACGCCATGATGCCCCTTATCGCCATTCTTGCCGTGTTCGGCGGCTTTATGCCGTTCAATCTTGACCTGCCGTCAAGCTGGGTCACGATATATGCGATCATCGGCGCGGCGGTCATCGCCGCCGGCATTGCGGGATTTTTCCTTATCCGCGATAACGTAAAGGGTCCCGCCGAAGGAGCGGAAGGAAACTACTTTGCAAATATTTTTTACGGCTTCCGCCCGTCGGTCGTGCGCCGCACGCCCGTGCTTTACGCAACGCTTGCGGCGTTTGCCGTTTTCGGGATATCGATCCAGATATTCATGCCCTACCTCATACTTTATTACAGCGTGACGCTCGGAATGGACAATTATGTGCTTGTAATGGCGCCGGCTATTATTATCGCCGCCGCCGTGACGCTTGCCGCGGGCAAATGCTATGACCGCTTCGGTTTCCGCGCAACGGTGATACCGGCGCTTGTCGCGCTCGCGGCCGGCTACACGGTGCTTTACTTCTGCCGTGCGGTAGTCCCGGTGTTTGTCGGCTCGCTCCTTATGATGAGCGGCTATCTTGCGGGCGCAGCCGTTTTCGGCGCTATGCTGCGGGATAATACGCCGCCGCGCCGCGCGGGAATGTTCCAGGGACTGCGCATAGTCGGTCAGGTGCTGATACCGGGCATGATAGGTCCCGCCATAGGCGCCGCGGTGCTGCGCGGAGCCGAAAAGGTGGT
>CATYWI010000051.1 GCA_958414155.1 uncultured Anaerotruncus sp.
GCCATGCTTTATGGTCTGCAATCAATTTTAACCGGGCGGCTTCTCTCTCATCCACGATAGGAGCCAGTTCTCCATCCACAGATTCTCTTAGACTTTTGAAAACATCTATTTCTTCCATTGCGACCACCTCAGCGAGTTTTTCTGTTGAAATTATAACTCGCCAAAAAGCAGAAGTCCATTAACCGTGAGCAAGGTGGTTTACCTCACGGTTAAAATCAGCAAAAATTTCTTTCGGAAAAGAAAAAAGGCCCAAACATCGTCTAACTATCTGAGCTTCTACTCATTCAATGACCTGCAGGTGCAGATGAAACGGTATTTGTACCGTTCAAACAATATTCCGATGTCTGTTCTCGGTTGGAAAAGTCCCAATCAAAAGCAGCGCGAACTCGGCGGACGCTGACGTCACGCTGACCACAGCGGTCGCCGGCGCGACGCTGTCCCATGCAGCCGCCGGCGCGACGCCCTGCGGGCTTCGTTCGTTCCGTTCCTCCGCTTCGCTCCGTCACTTCTCTCGCTCACCCCACAGGGCGTTTACTTCTCCTATCATTCTCAATTATTTTTTTACTTTGCCAGTCTCACATCATTGACAAAAGTACAAAAAGCTGATTCCCAAACACTTGGACATGCTTGCGCGGTAGATTGATGAGCACATCGCATCAAGCCAAATTCCTTAGTTCCTCATTCCCCGGCGTTATCCTCAAGCCAGCGCGATGCCGTATATGCATACACGGCGCTGCCGATATCCAGCGCGTCATTATCGAATCTGACCATCGGGTGGTGCTGTGGGTATACATACCCTTTTTCCGGATGTCCCGCTGCCAATATCAGCATCAGCGAGGGCACTTTATGACTGACATATGCAAAATCCTCGGAGCCTGCAGAGCCGGATTTACCGGCGCTGTTTCCTGCGCTCAACTGAGCCACGGTACAAACCCTGCCCGCGCCGAGAAGCTCGCTGACATAACGGAACACCGCCGTGGACAGCTCCTTATCGTTTTTCAGCGTCGGGCAGCCGCTGACGAAGTTCACCTCAGCCTCAGCCCGGAACGCCCTTGCGATACCGACTGAAATATCCGCAATGCGCTGTTTGACAGACGCGCGCACCGCCTCGTCAAGGGTGCGCAGGCTACCGCCCATGGTCGCTTCATCCGGAATGACATTTGCCGCAGAGCCTGCGTGCACTGCGCCTACGGTCAGTACTGCACGATCGCCCATTGCCAGCTCCCGCGCCCGTATCTCCTGCAAGGCTATAATGATGTGCGCCGCCGCGGTGACAGGATCGATCCCCGTTTCAGGCATGGAACCGTGACAGCCCTTGCCCCTTACGCGTATTTCAAACACATCTGCCGCCGGTGCGCCGCTACCCGGATCGGAAACTATCACCGTTCCCGGCGCAAGCGGCATTCCCGCCATCACGTGGATCATCATGGCGGCATCCACGCGCGGAGCCTCCAGCACGCCCGCGCGTATCATGTCGGCGGAGCCTTCGAATATCTCCTCCGCCGGCTGAAACATGAGCTTTACCGTACCGGCAAGCTCATCCTCATGCATTTTCAGCAGCTTTGCCGCGCCAAGGAGCATTGCGGTGTGCATATCGTGACCGCAGGCGTGCATATTTCCGTTTTCGGAGGCAAAATCCTCGCCGGACTGCTCCGCAATCGGCAGTGCGTCCATATCCGCGCGAAGCAAAAACACTCCTCCCGGCTTTTTTCCTCCCGCAAGCGCAACAAGCCCCGCTCTGCCGCAAGGCTCCGGAGCATAGCCCATTCCTTCCAGCTCCGATCTCACGTATGCCAGTGTATTCTCAAGCGCAAAACCGGTCTCCGCATGGGAATGCAGATATTTTCTCCTTTCGGTCAGCTCCTCTTTCATTTCCTCCGCTTCGCGGATCAGGTCCTCTGCTTTCATATACGATTGCTCCTTTATTTTTTTGAAACGGACGGATTCCTTACGTCGTCCTGCAAAATAGTATACGCGGAAAGACCGCGGCTATAACCTGACGGCGCAAAAAAAAGCATATCCGGATCCGGTTAACACCGGTCGCCGCACAGGAATCCGGCGGATATCTCGGATATGCTATTTTTGTATATACAGTAGACCGCCCGATATCAGTTGGCTCTGTAATTCAGCTCGATCTGTCCCGCAAGGCTGTTCGGAACGACCGAAATAAAGGTCTTGCCGCGCATGACGCTGATAAGATTTCCCGCCTCATCGGTAAATACGAAGGGCGAGGTGTCTCCTATGCGCGACCATTTTATCGGCATATATCTGCCGCCGCTTATGTAGTATCCACTGCCCTCTCCGGTCGTCACAACATCTATGCGGCCCTCGGTATCATCGGGGATAGCGGCAGTCTCTGTAAACAGCACGAATACATTTTTGAAGTTGAGCTGCTCGCCGTTTTCGGCATCGATATGCGCGCGGTCGCCGAGCTGATAGCGGTAATAGGTACCGGTATGGCGGCTGTATATCATCTGAACGTACTGTGACGCCGAATAAGGAATACACACGTGCGTTGCGTCGCCGCTGCCGTCGAAGACAGCATCGGGATCGGCAAAATTAAAGGCGGAACGGACATCGGCGGAGGATACGGTGCTCCACTCATGGCGCGATGCGAGCTTAAGAAGGCGCTCGCCCATGGTCATGAGCGAATGCGCGGCGCCCGCGCTTGCCATTCGCTTTGTGTCACGGTAGAAACCCAGCCCGGAGTACGGGTCGTTCACACCGTCAAGATAGGGGATGCCGAGAGATTTTACCATGGTGTATCCGAGCGGACTGCCGCCGGCGCCCACGGTAAGCGTTCCGAAAGCCTGTCCGAGGCTTACGGTGTAATGGCGGACTGAACGCACGGGACCGTACACCTCACTGCCGCCGTATTCGTTGGTTATCATGATAAGGCGCGTAATGCCGCCCTCGACCAGCACTTCAAGCAGTATGTCTGCGCGGGAAATTCCCGACTGCGGCGCGGCTACGCTGAGGTTATCAAGGGTTATCGATATCGGCAGAACGCGGCGAAGATCGACCGTGCTCTCAAGCCCCGTAAGCGGGTCGGTGTAGGTTATCACCGGCGCGGGAGCGGTCGTTTCGTCACCGCTCGATTCGGGCGGTATGGGAGCTGTGGTGTCAGCGGGTTCCGTAGTTGTATCCGGCATGCCGGATGTACCCGGCTCTGCCGTCGTTGTTCCGGCATACGGCAGCGTTCCGTCGCCGGTGACTGCGGATGTCGCATCACCGTTGCCGAAAAGTGCGCATGAGGAAAGCAGGACAGCCGCGAGTGTGAGCGCGGCAAGCAAAACAGATAATTTGTTGCGTTTTGACATTCCGTTTACCATTTTGACGTTGTTGGAGATGCCCGGAGCACCGGGCGCTGATCGCCCTCAGGCGGTCTTGTTGGCGCGGGAGAGCCAGATCATTCCCATATTGAGCGCGGCGGAAAGACCTGATTTTTCACCCTGTTTTACGATTTTGGAAGGATTTTTGGATTCGACGACCTGTATAAAGATCTTGTCGGGCAATTCTCTGCCGTTTTCTGTCTTGTAAGACATTATCTCAAGAATGAGAAAGCACTTTTCGCTCATATCGCCGTAGCATATGGTGTTGCCCTCACGCACCAGCGGCGCGTTCATATATCTGAGATACTTCCCGCTGACTTCACTGCGGGTCTCGTTTGTATCAGCCATATTGACCTCCTTATATATGCGTATATTTTGTATCAGTATATTTTATCATAGAATAAGATATAAGTCAATCACTATTTTGTAAACATGCGCATAAAAGCGGTGCTATGCGGCAGATATTTATCCTGTTCAGTCTATGCAAAGCGGAGTCTGCCGCATAAAGCTGCCGGCGGGACGCGGAACGGGAAGCGCCAGCGAATAAAGTCCTTCTGACGCCAGAAGCAGTTCCGTCTGCCGCCGCGCGGCGGCTCCCTCGATCCTCAGCGCGGCTGAGGGACGTGTCAGAACCGTTATTCCTGCCTTTTTCCGTGCGGCGGCAAGGAAGCTCCTTCCCCGTGCGTCCGAGGCAAGCACCGTGGTATATGACGGCATGGCGTCAAGATTCGCCTTCAGAACGCCCGCAAGGGCAAATATTACGGCGCGGCGCAGACGTGCGGAGGTATACTTTTTCGTTGCGGCGGCTGTGAGCATATCCGCAAGACTGCCGCTTTCCGCCGCCGCGCGGACGAGCCTGCCCGAAACGCCGCCGCCGCATTCGGCGTATCTGCCCAGCTCCTCGCCGCCGGAACGGAATCGCCAGAGCGCCACCGTACCGAGCGCGCCGAGCGTTGCCGGCGCACGTCCCGCAGACATTGCCGCGCAGAGGGCATCAGCCGACGCCACGGTAAGTCCTGCGGGAAGCTCGCCGCGCAGTATTGCGGCACGCATCGCGGTAGCGGACGGGAGCGCGGCTGAGGGATCGGTATCATGAAAGCCGGCGCCCGCGCGCTTTATCGCAATAAATTCGGTCGCGGTACCGAGCCGCCGCGCGGCGCGGATATACTCGACGCCGAGGATATCGTTCGGCGGCAGGCGTCCGCAGCCGAGCGCGTCTTCTATCCGCGCAAAATGCGCCGCGGCGCTCCCCTGCGAGGCGTCGGAAGCACATTTTTCATCCGAATCCGCCGCCTCTGCCGCCGCGCGGAGTCTGGAAAGCTCTGCGCTTTCCGACCCGAAGGCTATATTCCCGATGCCGAGAGCGGAAAGTATATACACGCCCGCCGCGGCAAAATAAGCCGCGCTCGCGCAGGACCATGGGAACGGAAGCTCAAGCACAAGGTCGGCTCCGGACCGTACGGCGGCAGCCGCACGGTCATATTTATCAGTGACAGCCGTATCGCCGCGCTGTACAAAGCTGCCGCTCATAAGGCATACGACCGTCCCGACACCCGCGCGGCGCAGCTCTTCTATCATGTATTCATGTCCGCGATGCATGGGATTGTACTCACATATTATTCCGCATGTCATGTCCTGTATCTTTCCTTTTCGTTTTTTTGTACAATACGGCGCGTTTTTTGACATTAACTCTTGAAATCTGCCGTACAAAGTTGTATAATTAATATCTGTAAGATCATTCATCCCCCGAGAAAGGATAACACCAAAGATGAAAGTATTAGTCGTAAACGCCGGCTCCAGCTCTCTTAAATATCAGCTTTTTGACACCTCGGATTATACCGTAAAAGCCAAGGGAATATGCGAGCGTATAGGCGAAGAAATGGGCGTGCTCGATCACAAAAATCTCGTAAAGGGCACCCGTACACAGAAGGATATGAAAATATCCACTCACACGGAAGCGGTGCGTATCGTTATCGACGCGCTGACCGATCCCGAAATCGGCGTTATCTCCGACATGTCTGAGATCGAAGCCGTGGGACACCGCATAGTTCACGGCGGATTTTATTTTTCACAGTCCGTGCTGCTTGACGACGATGTGCTGGCAAAGCTTGAGCTTTGTCACGATTTTGCGCCGCTTCACACCGGTGCGCATCTCCAGGGCATACGTGGCTGTCTTTCGGTAATGCCGGGCGTTCCGCAGGTGCTCGTATTTGACACCGCGTTCCACCAGACCATGCCGCCGGAATCCTACATGTACGCCCTGCCCTACGCAATGTACGAAAAGTATCACATACGCCGTTACGGTGCGCACGGCACCTCCCACCGCTATGTTGCCGGCGAGATGATAAAGCTGCTTGGCGGCAAAGCCGAGGGCACAAAGATAATCACATGCCACATAGGCAACGGCTCGTCCATCTCCGCCGTCAAGGATGGCAAGGTGCTTGACACCTCAATGGGCTTCACCCCTCTTGCCGGCGTGCTTATGGGCACCCGGTGCGGCAACATCGACCCTGCCATCGTCCCCTACATAATGGACAAGGAGGGCATGTCCACTGCCGAGGTCGCGACCTTCATGAACAAAAAATGCGGATACCTCGGTATCACCGAAGGTTATTCGTCCGACTCGCGCGATCTTGAATCCGCCATTGCCAACGGCCCCTCCGACCCGCACTATGAACTTTCAAACCTCGCGGTAAATATGCTCAAGCATGAGATGAAGGAATACATAGGCGCATATACCGCAATAATGAACGGACTTGACGCGCTCGTTTTCACAGCCGGACTCGGTGAGAACAATCCCCGTCTGCGCAAGATAGTATGCGAGGACATGGAATTCTTCGGCATAAAGCTGAACGACGAGGTAAACGACCGCACTCTCCGTCAGCCGAACATCGTAAAGATCTCCGCAGACGATTCACGCGTACCCGTTTATGTCATCCCGACAGATGAAGAGCTCGTTATCGCCCGCGATACCGAAAGCATAGTAAACGGACTTAAAAAGTAAATTCCAATGGGGATGTTAAAAAACTCAAATTGAGTTTTTTAACACCCCCATTTTATCACAAAAGCCGCGGATTTACAAGTACTCGGAAAAAAACTCTGCCGCCGCCTCGCGCTCGGCGGCTTCTTTGCGTTCAAAATCCATTGTGTTCATGTATATTTCCTCAAGCGCGAAATGTGCACGCGCGGCGTCGGACATTGCGGCAAGCGCCGCCGTCACTGCGTTGTCCGCAAGCGCCGAAAGGCGCAGATATTCCGCCCGCGCACTGCCGGTACTGCCGCCGAACCGACGCAGTCCCACGCGGTGAAGGACCACTCCCTCCCCGACCTGCGGCTTGCGGTCGGCTGTATATACAACATCCCCTATGCGCACCGCCGCGCAAAGCTCCGGTAGGAGCGGATCGGGTGAAATACGGCAGGGCGTACCGCTTCGTTCGGCATCGGCAGCGACGGCTGTGACAAACAGTATACCGGCTCCCGGAAACGGTTCGTCCGACATAAGATATACGTCGCGCGCGCCGTGGTATATCCCGCCGAGCATGACCGCACCGCGCATGCCGAGCGACCGGTGCGGAGAGCGCAGCACACTGCGCGCGGACGAAGCGTCCCCCGCCCCGTTTTCGCTTTCGTTACCGTTGCCGTTCATGCTTCGCCTTGCCTCGCCCGCCATTCGTGCGGCGGTCCTTGCGGCGCGCTCGCGATCGGTCAGACCCGCGGCAAGCTCCAGCGCCGCGCGGCGAATCCCGCCCGCCGACGCAAGGCAGGAAAATGCACGCTTCCACGCGCGGCTTTTTTCCGCGTTCAGCTCCTCGATACGGCTGCGCGCCGCTCTGAGCCTTGCGCTGTCCCAGCAGGCGCCGAGATCAAAAAGCTCATCCCGCGCTCCGGGCAGCGATGCCTCGGCGGCGTGCGGCGCCGTACCGTCCTGAACGCCGTACACCCTGCCGTCCGGAAAGACCGCCGCAATGCCGTCAAGCGACCCGGGATCCGACGAGCAGAAATAATATTCCACCGCCGCGCCCGCCGCAGAGGCTGTGTCCGCCATGCGGTAAAGCATATGCGATTTCCCGGTGCCGGGTCCGCCCTTGATTATCATACGGCGCGTACAGCCCGCAGAGGTCAGTCCTTCAAACCAGCCTACAAAGCCGCTCGATGTGTTTGCGGCAGCAAAATAGGACTTGTCGGGTGCCTCCGCCGCGCGGTATGTACCGTCAAAGCGCCACTCGGACGGCGCGTGCTTGCCTGTCATCCCCTGTGCCATCGCTCAGGTCTTTTCGATTATAACGATCTTATCGGGCGAAATACCGGTCTGCTCGTATACGATCGTATTTATCTGCGCGACCTCGGCGGCGGTAAGACCGCGGCTCTTGACAACGATGTTCACAGCGCCGTTGCTGATAACGGCAACGCATTTTTC
>CATYWI010000052.1 GCA_958414155.1 uncultured Anaerotruncus sp.
TTTATATATTTTTTTATTTCCTCGTTATTCTTTTCGACATCAATTCCGAGCAGAACATCAGACGAAACATCAAAAACATGACAGAGTGCCGGGAGTTGCGAAATGTCGGGAGCTGTGCGGTCACACTCCCACTGCGAAATTGCGCGTGACGTGATGCCAAGATATTCGGCAAGCTGTTCTTGCGTGATATCCTTCTCGTGGCGCAAACGTTTAATTGTAGAACCAACAGACATTTTTTGTCCTCCAAAAAGTATTCAAAAGCGCTTTTGTGATTTTATTATATCGGATTTCAAAAAAACATTCCACGAAGTATTTGTTGATAAAAAGTATAGCGTCACTTTGTTTTTCAAAGATATTATATCACAAACAAATAAATATATCAAGTTGTATTTCTGTCTTCCCGGCGCTCTGCGCCCGGGGCTGGGGCAAGCATAGCGCGTGGATGTCCACCGCCTTCCGGCGGCGCACTTCCCGCACACAATCGGGCAGAAGCCCGAACCCACTTACCTTTTCTTTGCGAAAAGAAAAGGTAATCCAAAAGAAACGAACCAAAGAAGAATCAGCAAAAAACATGTGCGAAAGGAGAAATCATTGAGCAGAAAACAAACAGAAACCCTGACAATCCGTCTCACAGCGGAAGAAAAAATGGAGTTGCAGAAGAAAATGTACGAAGCCGTCTCACCGTCCATGCGGGATTTCATTCTCAAAATGTGCCGTGACGGCAAGATCATAGTCAAGGAAGAACTGCGGGAGTTGAACCGTGAACTGAAATATCAGGGCAACAATCTCAATCAGCTCACGCGGCTGGCACATCAGAATCGTTTTTCTTCTGCCGATCTTTCACAGCTTCTTTCGGTTTACAGAAAAATTCTTGCAGCACTCGGAGGGCAAAATTATGGCGGTCGTTGAAAGCATTCCGGAAAAAGTACAGACGCCGAGCGCACAGAAAGGTGTACTTGATTACTGTATGCAACCGTCAAAAACCTTTGATGAAGGCGAACAGCTTGCGTATATTTCCGGCTACAACTGCATCCCCGAGATGGCTAACGAATCGTTTCTCGCCACACAAAAGTTGTTCGGTCATGCGGCGGGCGGCGTTCGCTTTTATCATTTTGTGCAGTCTTTTATGCCCGGAGAGAATATATCTCCGCAGGAGGTCAATGAAATCGGAATGGAGCTTATCAAAAGCTTCGGCAACCGTGAAGCAATCGTCGCCACGCATATCGACCGCGAACATCTGCACAAACACATTGTCGTATGCGCCTATGACCTTGCTGACGGTCGGAAACTGCATTACAATAAATTTTTCCTTGCCGATTTGCGTCGGGCAAGCGATGAACTCTGTCAGGCTCACGGGCTGAAGGTCCTTCGGGAATACGATCCGAAAGTTAAATCTCAACGCATGAAACCGAAGGAATACCGCGCGGCGCTGAACGGCAACAGCATGAAGCTGGCGCTCTGTGCCACAATAGATTTCTGCATGACAAGAGCCAAAACTCAGGCACAGTTCCGCGAAGAAATGAAAAAGTACGGCTATGAGATGGTATGGACTCCCGAGAGAAAGTACATCACCTACATTCTCCGCGGCAGGGACGGAACGGAAAAGCGCGTGCGTGACAAGAGTTTATTTGATGAAAAATACCGAAAGGAGAACATGGAACATGAATTCAGAATCCGGAAAGAGCTATATGGACAAGCTCAAAGCGAGAAATATTCCGCCACAGGTTCAGTCGGAAATGCAGACGGAAGAAGAAATACCGACGATACAGATCAGCGTCGCGGAGTGGGACGAGCTGATCGCTTAGGTGAACCGTCTGGAGGAGCTGTCAGCCGAACTGAAGGCACAAAAAGCGGCTTTCGCGGCGGAGGCGGGCAAGTATGCCGAGCAGATTACGAGAGCGATACAGGCGCAGAACGAGGCGACAGCGGCGGCGATACGAAAGATCTCGGAGGAAGCCTCCGAACAGGTTGGGAAAGCGAGCGAAAAAGCCTCGAAAGTTATTTACAGAAGAAGCATACGGGACGACGCATTGTGGTGGCTTCGCATGGCGTATGCGGCAATTCCGATGATACTGACCCTGCTTTTATGGGCATACGTGGGCTTGAAAACCTGACGAACATTCTCGAAGACGACAATGAAACCGAGGAAGAAAAACGGGAGCGGGAAGCCAAAAATACAGGAACCGCTCTCGGCGTTGCCGCCGGAATTATTGCCGGCATGGCAATCGGACTCGGGCAAGATGAGGACGGAGATATTGAAGAAGACGAGGAGGAGCAGGAATGTTTTGATATTTCAATGTAAGGGAGGACACTGATTTGAACATGAAAAAGTTTTGGAAGCGATTACAAGCTATACTGAGTGACAACAGAAGCGGCTTTTTCAGTGCAGAAGATTACGATCAATGGGCGGAAAGTCACAAGCAGGAGCTTGAAGAAAGAGAAAAAGCCGAAGCCGAAAGGCAACGGAGGGAGGAAGAACTCCTCGCGGCATGGTTCTTTCGGGAAGAATATCTGAACGCCGGTTGGTTTAAGCGGCTGCTACTGACAATTGAATTCTTAATCCGGGATAAGCGCGGCGAGGGGCATATCCCGCAGATTCCCGATAAAGTCCGAATGGAGATCGCCCGCTGTCTGCTGCCGGATATTATCGCATTTTTCGAATCCGATAAAGGGCAAAAAGAGTTTGAGGAGTGGAAAGCACAACAAACACTCAAGCAAAACGAAAAGAGCGAGGTCGCGTGACCTCGCTCTTTTCATACTAATGTAAACTATAGCCTAATACTCATAGCAAAAAAACAAATCCGAACCAATTTCGATTGACGAAATAGTTCGGATTTGTTTTGTTTGGTGACCCGTACGGGAATCGAACCCATGTTTCCAGCGTGAGAGGCTAGCGTCTTGACCGCTTGACCAACGGGCCATACACTTACGACTTGTTTATTATATCACACAACGGCGAAAAAAGCAATACCTTTTGCAAAAAAAATAAAAAATTTTGTAGTGTTACAATTGATGTGAGACCGAGAGAAAGAAAAAGGTCAAAAGTATAGAAAAAGTGATCGAGATCTGATAGAATAGAATTACCCCTAACTCAACTCACCAGAAAGGCCTCGATCACCATGAAAAATTATAGCACAAAAAAGCGATATTGTCCACACGAAATCACAACAAAATTGCATTCAGTTGAGCTTTATCGTAAAACGGGGGATATATCATATGTCTGCCGGAGGTATCATATCGTACCGCTGTCGGTAGTCGGTCTTGACCGTCTGCTCGGTAAAAACGATGACTGATATCGAGTTTGCGCGAAAAAGCCTTGAAGAGCACACGCCGGCGGCTCACGGAGTAAAAGCAACGCGGGAAACGCTGACCGACCGCATAATGAACCGCGCAGGGGACGGTCCCTGCCCGATGGAGAGCGCCGTATCCGGAACGGACGACATAGCCGAAGCGTTCGGACCGATAACGGCAAAGCCCGATGCAATGCGAAAAGCAAGCACAAAAAAGAGCCGATCCTGTACCTGCAAAGGCTGACGGGTATCGGCTCTGTATTTATGACTCCTACTTTTTGGGCGTAGGCGTTTGATCCGTCTGCGTCTTTTCCATGATGAGGCGACCGTTTTTAAAGTCCAAAACGGAGCGCTGCGTCGACAATATTTGATAGCCTATCACGCCCTCTACGGGGACTCTTTTTCGGATCGCACTTATATCGGAGATCGCAGCGTTGATATTTTTGTATTCATTTCCGCCCACACGGACAACGGGAATGGAGACGATATTCGGCGCTTCGGGGACCGGCGTCAATTGCGGGTCATTCTGAAAGCTTTGCCCCAGCAAGCATGTATTTGCGCCTGTGTCCAGAACAAAATCGCACGTTTTGTCTGCCACTTCGACCTCGATAATGGGGAGATTTTCATATCTCATCGGGATCGTCACCTGATCCTCAAAGCCTTGCTCCGGGTCAAGGACGATCTCGGCGGCGTTATAGTCAAGCAGAACGGTATAATTCCCTATCACATCGATCCCAAGCGTTCCGAGCATCTTAAGGTCCGACATAAGTGTTTTTAATGCCCTCTCCGCATACATCAAATCCATAATAAGAACCGGCATATCCGACAGAGCGATATCCGAAAAGCGCAAAGCATTCAAAACTCCTTTGTCCGCAGAGCTTTTCTTTACTCCTTCCGAAAATTTTGCGATGTCGATCTGTTCCCCGTGCAGCTCCGGAAAATATTCTTTGTTTACGGCTGTCTGCATCGCGCCCGTGTCAAAGGCAAAAAAGCCTTCCTTATCATTCGCCGCTACGGGAATGAGCATTATCCCGTTTACGAGCTTATACGGTATTCTTATCATTTTTGCGTCCCTTGTTCCGCATAGAACATACTGATTTTTGTTTTCCTATATTAGAATATTTATAATTGTATCATGTGCGCGCGCTGTTGTCAAGTTTTTTCGATCAGATAATTGAATTCTTCCGCACAAAATAGTATAATAGAAATATCAAATTTTTTCTATCTGCCATGCCGCTTCAAGATACATATTGTATATTATATATGTCACCGGCGGGAGCCGCGAAGCATCCCGCAATAAGCAACAATGCCGGAATAAAAAAAGCAAAAAAATTTGCAGTACCTATTGACAAACCCGCATTGGAGTGATATAATATGTTCAATCAACACACCAAACCACTCTGTTGGTGGTATTGGACATGACATAACGGAGGAAAGATCAATGTCACGCATTTATACTTCGGCAGACCAGCTTATAGGTCACACACCGCTGCTTGAACTCACTCACATCGAAAAGAAATTCGGACTCAACGCCAAAATACTTGCCAAGCTCGAATATTTCAATCCCGCCGGCTCGGTCAAGGACAGAATCGCAAAGGCGATGATAGACGACGCCGAGTCACGCGGGCTTCTGCATGAAGACTCGGTGATAATCGAACCCACCTCCGGCAACACCGGCATAGGACTTGCATCCGTAGCCGCCGCACGCGGCTACCGCATAATCATAGTAATGCCCGAAACCATGTCGGTAGAACGCCGCCAGATAATGAAGGCTTACGGCGCGGAGCTTGTGCTGACCGAGGGCGCCAAGGGCATGAAGGGCGCCATTGCCAAAGCCGAGGAGCTTGCAAAGGATATCCCCGACAGCTTTATTCCCGGTCAGTTTGTAAACCCTGCCAATCCCCGTGCGCATTTTGAGCACACCGGACCCGAAATTTACGAGGACACCGACGGCGCCGTTGATATTTTTGTTGCCGGCATAGGCACGGGCGGAACTATCACGGGCATCGGCAAATACCTTAAATCCAAAAAGCCGGACGTCAAGGTCGTGGCAGTGGAGCCTGCGACCTCCGCAGTGCTTTCGACCGGCGTAGCCGGACCGCACAAGATACAGGGCATCGGCGCGGGCTTCGTTCCCGACGTGCTTGACACAAAGGTCTACGATGAGATCATTCCCGTTGCAAACGAGGACGCATTTGTCGGCGGCAAGCTGGTAGGCAAAAACGAGGGCGTGCTTGTGGGCATTTCCTCCGGCGCGGCGCTGTGGGCGGCTATCGAGCTTGCAAAGCGTCCCGAAAACGCCGGAAAGAACATTGTCGTCCTCTTCCCCGACACAGGCGACCGTTACCTCTCCACTCCGCTGTTTGCGGACTGAGAGAAAGCCGCGATGAAGATACTTGTCGCAATGAGCGGCGGCGTTGATTCCAGCGTCGCCGCCGGGCTTCTCAAAGACGCCGGGAATGAATGCATCGGCTGTACGATGAAGCTTTACAGCAACGAGGACGCAGGGATATCACGCTCGCACACCTGCTGCTCGCTTGACGATGTAGAGGATGCTCGCAGCGTTGCGTACCGGCTCGGAATGCCGTACTATGTTTTTAATTTCTCCGATGATTTCAGGAAAAAGGTCATAGATAAATTCGTTGACAGCTACCTTGAAGGCATGACGCCAAACCCCTGCATCGACTGCAACAGGTATATGAAGTTCGGAAAGCTCTATGAGCGCGCAAAAATACTGGGCTGCGATCACATTGCGACCGGGCATTATGCACGCATAGAGTACAGCGGCGGCAGGTATCTTCTCAAAAAGGCTGTTGATCCCTCAAAGGATCAGAGCTATGTTCTTTATTCTATGACACAGGATGAGCTGGCTCACACGCTGTTCCCTCTCGGCGGCATGACAAAAACCGAGGCGCGCCGCATTGCAGCCGAGCACGGCTTTTTCAATGCGGACAAGCCTGACAGTCAGGATATCTGCTTTGTTCCGGACGGCGATTACGCACGTGTGATCGAGCTTCACACCGGAAAAGCCGCGGAGCCGGGTGATTTTGTTGACAGCAGCGGAAGGGTCCTTGGCAGGCACAGCGGGATAATACGCTACACCGTCGGTCAGCACAAAGGACTGGGGATTCCGCTGCCGGGAAAAAGATACGTCATCGCCGTGCGCAGTGCCGACAACACGATAGTACTCGGCGAAGGCGCGGAGCTTTACGGCTCCGAGGCTTTGGTGGGAGACGTGAACTGGATTTCCGGCGGGGCGCCGTCTTCTACCCTGCACTGCAATGTGAAGATACGCTACCGTCAGCCGGAGCAGCCCGCAACGGTCACGCCGGGTCCCGACGGCAGGGTGACGGTCACATTTGACGAGCCGCAGAGGGCGATAACTCCGGGGCAGGCGGCGGTATTTTACGACGGGGACAACGTGCTTGGCGGCGGCGTTATCCTTAATAAAACGAAAGCAGGTGAGCGATCTTGATATCAACACGCGGAAGATACGCGATACGTGTAATGCTCGATCTTGCCGAGCACCGCGGAGGGTACATACCGATGCGCGATGTGGCGGCGCGGCAGGAGATATCTCCGAAATATCTTGAAAAGATCATGCCCGACCTCACAAAGCACGGCTTTGTTGAGGGCACTCACGGCAAGGGAGGCGGATACCGCCTTTGCTGCGAGCCGGAGAACTGCACGGTGGGAGCAATACTGCGCGCGACCGAGGGCGATCTTGCGCCGGTCGCATGCCTGAGCTGCAACGCAGCGCCGTGCTCGCGCGCGCCGTTCTGCCGCACACTGCCGATGTGGAAGAAATATTATGATATGACGCTTGATTTTTTTGACGGAATAACGCTTGCGGAGCTTTTGGGCAATCCCTCCGCGGGCGACTATGTTATATGATCTCACCCCACGGGGCGCCGAAAAGCTCGTTTTGAGCTTTCCGGCGCCCGTTTTTATGAACGCGCTGTAAATTCGAAACCTTTTGCCGAAATGTGCTTGACAAATGTGTCGGTAGCCTGCCGACACACAAAAAACAGTGAGGTGAAACGTAATGAACGAGCTTATCATCCGGCTCCGAACACGAGGGATTCACGATAACAGTCAAGTCGGCAGACACATGGGAGATCCATTGCGAGCTCGTCAACAAAAGCAACGAGCTGCTCATTTTCGACCCGAACCCTGTGGTATCTGCCGACGGAAAGACGGTAAAGCCGCAAAAAGAAGTAGCCGAGCAGCCGTCTTTTATGGTCGTCTCCGACGCCAAAGGAAAAACCGACATCACCATTGACATAAGCGGCTACGAACTCGACCCGGAAAAGCTATACCGCTTTGAATTCACTCTGACCCCCTCGGGCGACTCCGAAAAGCATTACACTGCGTATATCGACCTTAAAATATGCATGGTATATCCGT
>CATYWI010000053.1 GCA_958414155.1 uncultured Anaerotruncus sp.
CTTGCTAAGTATAATAAGGCTTTTGTGGGGGAATGTCAATGGGAAAATTGTGAAAATCTTAATTTTACCGCTCCGCTCACTTGGCGCTCACACCGAGGTCAAGCACGCTGGAGAGTATGTAGTTGGAGACGAACATTCCGTTGGAGGTAAAGCGGTAATTTTCACCGTCGCATTCGACAAAGCCGTCCTTTATGTACTCGTCAAAAAGAACTCCGTATTTTTCCTTGAAGGATACGCCGAAACGCGCATCGAACGCACGTATGTTCACACCCTCATCAAGGCGCATGCCGAGCATGACGTATTCGTCCATGCTCTCGCGGGAGCGTATCTTGTCGCAGCTCGCGATTATGTTGATGTCGGAGCCGATTATCTCAAGCCCGTCGATGTAGTCGCGCACTACGCGGGTGGCGGAAAAGCGCTCGCGCCCGAAGTAGGAATGCGCACTTGCGCCCAAACCGAGATATTCGTCGCAGTGCCAGTATTTGAGGTTGTGACGCGATTCGTACCCCGGCTTGGCAAAGTTGGATATCTCGTATCTCTTGTAGCCGCGCGCATCAAGATAATCCACCGCACGCATGTACATTTCGTACTCGGCATCCTCGCCGGGAAGCGGCAGGGACTCGCGGCGGCGCGCAAAAGGCGTTCCATCTTCTATTTTAAGCGAATAGAGCGAAATGTGTTCCGGCGCGCGTGACGCGGCAAAGGAAAGCGACTGCATAAAGGAATCGACCGTCTGCTCGGGAATGCCGTACATGAGGTCAAGATTGATGTTCTCAAAGCCCGCGCGGCGCGCATCGTTGAACGCAGCCTCCGCCTCGGTGACGCTGTGCGTCCTGCCGAGAGCCTTCAGCTCGCCGGGAACGGCGCTCTGCACGCCTATGCTAAGACGGTTGACGCCGAGCCGGCGTATGCGGCGCAGACTTTCAGGATCGACCGTCGCGGGATTGGACTCCATTGATATCTCGGCGTTCTTTTTCACCTTGAAGTTGCGCCATACGCCATCGATGATACGCTGTATGTGCGGCAGGTCAAGATATGTCGGCGTGCCGCCGCCGATGTAAACGGTGTCTATCTCGTAAGGACGGCACTTGTCGCGCCAGTCCTCCATCTGGAGCAGGAGCGCGTCTGTGTAATGCTCCACCACCGCGCTGTTGTTGGGAACGAATGAGCAGAAATCGCAGTACTCGCATTTACTGCGGCAGAACGGAATGTGTATATAAAGACCGAGCGGCTTTTTTTCTTTTTTTCCGAAAATATCTGATATTGCCATCGTGTTTTTTTCCTTTCCCCGGGAATTACTTTGTATCGTCGCCCAGCTTGAGCACTGCCATAAACGCCTCGGGCGATATCTGCACCGAGCCGAGCCGGCGCATCTTCTTTTTGCCTTCCTTCTGCTTTTCAAGCAGCTTCTTTTTACGCGTGATGTCGCCGCCGTAGCACTTTGCAAGCACATCCTTGCGCATTGCCTTTACCGTCTCACGTGCAATTATGCGCGAGCCTATCGCCGCCTGTATCGGGATCTCGAAAAGCTGACGCGGGATGTTGTCCTTGAGCCTCTCGGCGATCCTGCGCGCACGCGCATATGCCTTTTCCTCATGAACTATAAAGGAAAGCGCGTCAACCTTGTCGCCGTTCAGCAAAAAGTCCAGCTTGCAGAGCTTTGAGTCGCGGTATTCAAGGAATTCGTAGTCAAGCGACGCGTACCCGCGTGAGCGGCTTTTGAGTGCGTCGAAGAAATCGTATATTATCTCGTTCAGCGGAAGCTCGTAGTGCAATTCGGCACGGATATCGTCAAGGTACTTCATATCGATAAAAACGCCGCGGCGATCCTGGCAGAGATCCATAAGCCCGCCGACATACTCGGTCGGCGTTATTATGCTCGCCTTGACTATCGGCTCACGCGCCACCTCGATCTCGTCGGGGTTCGGGTAGCTTGCCGGATTGTCTATGCGCACCGTGTCGCCCTTTTTGAGCTTTACCTCGTAAATAACGCTCGGCGCGGTGGTGATAAGGTCAAGATTGAACTCGCGCTCGAGCCGCTCCTCGATTATCTCCATGTGAAGAAGCCCGAGGAAGCCGCAACGGAAGCCGAAGCCGAGCGCTATCGAGGTCTCCGGCTCAAATGAGAGCGCCGCATCGTTGAGACGCAGCTTTTCAAGCGCGTCACGCAGATCGCCGTAGCGCGCGCCGTCCTCGGGATAAATTCCGGCATAAACCATCGGCTGCACCGCCTTGAAGCCGGGCAGCGGCGAATCGGCGGGACGTGAGGCAAGCGTTACGGTATCGCCCACCTGCGTGTCGCCGACGCTCTTGATCGACGCCGTGATGTACCCGACGTCTCCCGCCGACAGAAGCTCGCGCTTCTGAAGTCCGAATGGCTCCATGGTGCCGACCTCAACGACATCAAAGATCGTTTTGGTGTTCATAAGCATTATGCGGTCTCCGGCGCGGAGAGTCCCGTCCT
The DNA here is from genome assembly GCA_958414155.1 of uncultured Anaerotruncus sp. The sequence goes on from CATYWI010000053.1 coordinate 2,465, forward strand.
TTACGCGGACATAGACCACAACGCCGAGGTAGCTGTCGTAGTACGAGTCGAATATCAGACACTTGAGGGGCGCCTCCGGGTCGCCGTCGGGCGCCGGGATGTCGCGCACTATCGCCTCAAGCACGTCCCCGATGTTTATTCCCATTTTTGCGGAAATCGCGGGGCAGCCCTCGGCAGGTATGCCTATCACTTCTTCGATCTCATGGCGGCAGGCATCCGCATCGGCGGACGGAAGATCTATTTTGTTTATAACGGGAACTATCTCAAGCCCCGCATCCACCGCAAGATATGCATTTGCAAGCGTCTGCGCCTCAATCCCCTGGGTGGCATCCACCACAAGCAGTGCGCCCTCGCAGGCATTCAGCGAACGCGAGACCTCGTAGTTGAAGTCAACGTGACCGGGAGTGTCGATAAGGTTCAGCTCGTAAACGCTGCCGTCGGGAGCCTTATAATCAAGCCGGACGGCGCGCGCCTTGATGGTTATCCCGCGCTCGCGTTCAAGGTCCATATTGTCAAGGACCTGATCCTCCATGTCGCGCTTGGCAACGGTCCCGGTCGCCTCAAGCAGGCGGTCGGCAAGCGTGCTTTTGCCGTGGTCTATATGTGCTATTATCGAAAAATTTCTAATATGTGTGCGGTCGGATCTCTCCATGGGCCTCCGTGCCTTTCATAAAAATACATCTTTATCTATTCTACATTATTATATAACAAACTCCGCACAAACACAATAGGGATAAAAGAAAATTTGTGTGAAGATGCAAAGCGCGCGCCCAAAGCGGCGCAGCTCACGCCTGCGGCGGCATTTTTATTCGTTGAAAGAAGCTCATGCCGACGGATCACCGGTAAAATCGTTCCGGCATCAGTCACGATCACCTATAACGTACATCGTTTCATGGTCCGGCGCCCAACCGTCGAGCGGGTTGATGATCTTTCCCTTGCCGAGGGTATACATATTCTCCCCGCGCAGCATCGGATCGTCGGTGCGCTGCATCCGGTCGTCAAGCGCCGCGGAATGCTTTGCATATTCCGCGCGATACTCGTCGCTCGCCTCAAGTCTGCCGCCCTCAAGCAGGTCCACACGTTCTCTCCGGGATCGGCTGCAAGATCAAAAAACATCTCCCGGGGCTTCGGCATACGTGAAAGCGGCGTGCTGAAATATAACTTTTTTGCCGCGCTTTCATCGACGTTCGGAGCTTTTTTCAGTTCTCCGCCGTCATAAAAGCGTATCAGCTTATACCTCTTGCTTCTCACGCACCGCATCGGTTCATACGTTGCGTGAAACGTCACCTCGGAAAACACAAACTCATTTATCTCCTCCGCGTTCCCGTCCAGCAGCGGCATCATCGACCGTCCCTCCAGCCATTCCGGCTTTTTCACGCCAAGAAGGTCGCAGACCGTCGGGAAGAGGTCTATCTGCGAGCAAAGCGCGTCGCACACGGCGTGCTTCTGTCCCGGACGGCGCAGGATAAACGCCACGCCGATCCCGCTGTCGTACATATTGCACTTTGCGCCGGGGACGGCAAGTCCGTGATCTGTCGTGAAAAGCAGGATCGTATCATCCCAGAGTCCGTTTTCCTTAAGCGACGCCATGACCTCTCCGAGGCACTCGTCGGCGCGCGAAAGGCTTTCAAGATAATTGCAGTAATCGCGTCTTGTTTCCGGAGTATCCGCCACCGGATAAGGCGGCAGCACGTATTTATACCTCGAGTGGCGTTTGTACAGATTTTGATCTTCATACCCCGATGGTGAAGCGAGTTCAGATCCATATCTACTACCCGTCTTTAGTTACATCAGAACATGGAGTACAATACCGGTGAAGTAAGAGCAGATTTATGCTTTCTTCCCGTCTATTGATAGAAGCTCGGATAACGGTAGACTTCCCATGTCCGGGAAGGTGGCGCGCTTACGGTTTTCGGGGTGCTTGCGCTAAGACGCGAAGCGGATTAGCGCGGCAGGGTAACTGAACCTCGAAATCTGCATCACACTAAATTCCCTGCCTACGGATAGAGGAGGTAAAAATAATAGATTTTCGCGCCGGCGGAAATCTACCTCAATCCATGAAGTGGATATCACACCGCGCAAACGGTATATCACTCTATCATTTTCCCACACAGAACTTTGAAAAGATTCCGTCCACGATCTCGGCGCAGACACCTCTGCCGTCGATCGCGCGAAGCGCCGACAGCGCCTCCTCAAGATCGATCCCCGCAATATCCGGTGAAAATCCGTCGCGCAGTATCTTCACAGCGTCCTCCAGCGCCCTCCCGGCGCGGCAAACCGCATCATACTGGCGCTCGTTCTGTATCACCGCGTCCGTCTCCGGCGATATCGACGCATCGATAAACATTCCGCCTATGAGAGCGGCAAGCGCATCCATTCCCTCTCCGCTGTCCGCGGAGACCGCCGCGCGGTCGGGGAACCTCTCCCACAGCGCCCGCGCCGCCGGGACCGCTCCCCCGGCGCCTCCGGTGATGTCCGTCTTGTTCAGCACCGCCGCGACCCTGCCGTGCCCGCGCCCGCAAAGCTCGTCGGCAAGCTGCCGTTCGTTTTCATCCGGCTCGCGCGAGCCGTCGATTACGAATATCACCAGCTCGCTCGTTTCTATCCTTTCCCGCGCACGGTCTATACCTATGCGCTCTGCGGCGTCGCGACCCTCGCGTATACCGGCGGTATCCGAAAGCCGGAGCGTCACGCCGCCGAACGACACCGTTTCTGTCAGTACATCGCGCGTTGTGCCCGCCTCTGCGGTCACGATCGCGGATTCCTCCCCCGTCAGCCGGTTATAAAGCGTGCTTTTGCCCGCGTTGGTCCTGCCGCATATAACGGTGGGAATTCCCTCGGCTATCGCCCTGCCCGTTGAATACGTAGCGCCGAGCCGCTGCGTGGCGGCAAGCAGCGCCCCGGCACGGTCGGCGATCTCGCCTACGCTCAGCTCGCCGAGATCCTCGTCCGGGAAATCGATGCGCGCATAAATATCCGAAAGTATCGCGGATATCCCGCCCGCGATCTCACCGGCGGCACGTGAGACTCCACCCCGCATCCCGCCGCGTGCGAGCCTCAGCTGTTCTCCCGTGCGCGCATCGAGCAGCATCCCGAGAGCCTCCGCCTCGGCAAGGCTCAGCTTGCCCGCAGCGTAAGCGCGGCGGGTGAATTCCCCCGCCTCCGCCTGGCGCGCACCTGCCGCAAGAGCCGACGCAAGCACTGCCGCGCTGACAAGCACTCCGCCGTGACAGCTTATTTCCACAGTATCCTCACCGGTAAACGAGTGCGGAGCGCGGAACGTCACCGCAAGTCCGGAATCGACCTGCCTGCCGTCGTGCGGCATGCACACATCCCCGAAAACGGAATACCGCGCCGGAGCCTCCGACAGCTTTTTCCCGTTTTTAGGCTTGAATATCACATCGCCCACCGCTATGGCGTCGGACCCGCTTATGCGGATAAGCGCAACTCCTCCCTTGCCCCGCGGCGTTGATATCGCCGCTATCGTATCAAGCATTACGTGTCACCTTCCCTTCCCGGATATCACATCGGGGGCTGTAAAAAACCAATGCTTTTTACAGCCCCTCACAAACGAACAGCCTCAGTCGCTTTCCTTTTCGTCAGCGGACTTGTTCTCAAGGAATATTACTATCTTACGGTTGCTGTCACTGCCGATTGATGTCGTGGACACACCCTCGATGCCCTGTATCTCCGAATGAATGATGCGGCGCTCGTAGGGATTCATCGGCTCAAGCATAACGCTTCTCTTGTATTTGAGCACGCGTGCGGCGCGTTCGCGCGCCAGATTGCGGAGAGTCTCCTCTCTCTTTTCGCGATATCCCGCAATGTCAAGCGCGACCTTGACATATTCGCCCTTTTCGGCGCGCTCGCCGTTCTCGCCGATCTCGCGGCGATTGGCGGCAAGACCCGCAAGATACTGGAGCGCGTCCAGCGTCTCGCCGTGGTGTCCGATAAGAACTCCGGAATCGTCGCCGGCGACCTCAATGATAAGCGCTCCGTTATCGCCGGTTCTCGTGCCGATTTCGGCTTTAATACCCATGTCCGCAATAACGGTCTCGATAAACTCCACGGCGTTCTTCTCGCCTTTGGAAAGCAGATGACCGTCCTTTGAGACTGCATTCTTGTCCTTGTATTTGGCAACTATCTCGGCATCAACGGCGCCGATACCGAGAAATCCTTTTTTGGCTTCGGTAGTTACGGTGTATTCGATCTCATCTGCGGTCTCACCCAACTCCGTCGCCGCCTTCAGCAGTGCCTCCTCTACGGTTTTTGCACTGACTTTAATTTCCGTATTCATAAATTCAAATTACCTTTCATTCGTCAATCGTCAATCGTCGATCGTTACTGCGGGGAATCACTCGGCGTCTCCGTCGTTCCCGTCTTCTTTTTCTTCTTTTTCGTCTTTTTTCTTATTGTTCTTCTTTGACCTGTCCGGCTTGTCCTCTTTGAGCGGCGCGGTCTCTACGGCTCCGGTCTTTTCGGCAGCCACGCGGCGCTCGGTGTCGAACATCTCGTCGTCCTCCGGCGGGGTATAATCCTCGTCGTCGACATGGAAGAGAGACTTGGGATTGCCGCGGTTCGCATCAAGATCGAGCTTGCGCTTCTCCTTGGTCGCAGGCTTTCCCGCATATTCGCGCTCGGCTGCCTTGTAATCCTCCTCGGTGAAGGTGGGCATGGGCATTGCACGGCTGAGTATGAACTGCTTTACCGTTCCGAGAATGCTCTTGAATATCCAGTATACGCCGATAGCGGCAGGAACAACAAACGTGAAATAGACCGACATGAGCGGCATGGTGACGTCCATAACGGTGTTGGAGCAGCCAATCTGCTTCTCCGACTGTCCGTTTGAGGGCTGGTAGGAGAACTTACGGGTCAGCTTCATGCTGAAGAAGTAAACTACAAATGTGAGCACCGGTACGAGCCACAGCCAGCTCGGCTTGGTGATGTCGGGTATCTCGCCGAGGTTGATGCCGAAGAGGCTGAAATCGGGAAGTCCCTTGTCATAAGCCGCGGATATCTCGCCGAGCGCCGATGTCGCAGTGGTGCCAACAGGCATATCATACCCGCCGCCCTCAACGAACGCAACGAACTTTGACTGTATGTCAGCCCAATGGTCGCGGATAGCGTCGATAAGAACGATGGTAC
>CATYWI010000054.1 GCA_958414155.1 uncultured Anaerotruncus sp.
TGTTCGCCTTTATCGAAAATCTTCCCCTCCCTGCCGACGAGAAATTCGAACTTTGCAGACTTTACAATAATTTCGAGGAATACCGCGAGCTGCTTGCCGGCGTGCTTGAATCGGCGACGAAGCTTTATATGCAGAAATACGATTCGGTAAAGCATTATATCGGCTGGTTCTCTGCGGCGGTCGCCGAACCGCTTGCGCAGTCCGGCACGTCATACATCGAAAGCAACTACGGCGTCAAGATCTCACCCTCGGCTGACGAGATATATCTTCAGCCATCCATCGCCATGTGCAGCGGAACGCGCTACCTCATGAGCTTCACATCGGAAAAGGTCGTGGACTTTCTTTACGTCGGCGTACTGTATGAACCGCTGCGTGAAATAACCGATGTTTCGACAGTTGACGACCGCATCTGCCGCGCGTTGAGGACGATGGGAGACGACCGCAAGTTTGAGATACTCAAACTGCTTGCCGAGGGTCCGAAATACGGCATGGAGCTTGCCTCGCTGCTCGAACTGAGCACGGCGACCGTCTCGCACCACATGGCGCTGCTGCTTGAAGCGGGCTTTGTGTCGATACGGCGCGAATCCAACCGCGTATACTATGAGTTGAACCGCAAAAAGGTACGCGACTTTCTTGATGAACTCCGGATAGCCCTTATCGGGCAATGATCTCAATTCTCCGAAAAAAGCAAAGGAACAAAAAATGACTCAGAAAAACAAACTCCACCCCAAGCTGATAATTTTCGACCTTGACGGCACGCTTGCCGACACGGTAGGCTCGATAACCGAGGCAATGAACGCCGCCCTCGCGGAAATGGGTCTTCCCGCCCGCGATGAGGATTACATCCGCCGCTCGGTCGGGAACGGCGCTCGCCTGCTCTGCATCCGCGTGCTTCCCGAGGACAAGCGCGACGACGCAACGGTCAGCCGCCTGCTTGAGATATACAACAGGACCTACGGCGAAACCTATATGCACGTTCACGAGCTTTACCCCGGAATGGCAGAGTCGCTTCGTGAGCTTCACTCACGCGGCTACATGATGGCTGTATTTTCAAACAAACAGAATGCATACGTCAAGGAGCTGTGCGCCTCGCTTCTCCCCGCCGGCTGGTTCGGAGCCGCCGAGGGTCAGCTCGACGGCAGACCCATCAAGCCCGATCCCGCCACGGCGCTTGAAATATGCGCGCGCCTCGGCGTTTCACCGTCCGACGCCGTTATGGTAGGCGACGGCGAGACCGACGTTGAGCTTTCGCTTCGCGGCGGGCTTACTCCCGTAAGCGCCACATGGGGCTTCCGCTCGCGCGAAGCGCTTGAGGCGGCAGGAGGAAAAATTTTTGTCGCACACCCCTCCGAACTCCCCGACATATTCGAATAATATATAATAAGGTAGAAAAGACGCAAAAGAAAGGATACCCGCCATGCTGAGATACAAGCTCCTGTCATCGCTTGACAAACCGTTTCTTGATTCAAAGCTCGACGATTTTACTCCCCTGCGAAAGCTCACAATGCTTCGCAACGAAAGGATCTCGGTTCAGCTTGTCCTTACGGACGATTCCGCCGCGGCGCCGCACCGCCGCTTTGTAGGAATAAAAATTGAAGGAGTTTTTGCGCCGTATGCCACAAAGCGCACACTTGAATCGGTGCCCTCCGTCATGCCCGCATACCCCGGAAGAAGCGACGAGAACTATTTGCGCACCGCGCCCGGACTTTACCCCGATCTTCTCGCGCCAATGCAGATGAACGGCTCCGCCGCCTGCGTGCCAGGTCAGCTCCACTCTGTCTGGATCGACATTGACCCCATGGGGGCGCTGCCCGCCGGAAATTACAATCTGACAGTCTTACTGAGCGACGGAGCCGCCACCGAGCGCGCACAGCTCGCGGTAGAGGTCATAGCCGCCGACCTGCCCGAGCAGGAATTGCGCGTGACCGAATGGTTCCATTGCGATTGCCTTGCAAGCTACTACGGCGTCCCTGTGTTCTCCGAACGCCATTGGGAGATAATAGAGAACTTTGTCCGCACCGCGGTCAGAAACGGCATAAACATGCTCCTGACGCCGGTATTTACTCCCCCGCTCGACACCCACATAGGCGGCGAGCGCCCCACGGTACAGCTCACCGGCGTGAAGCGTACCGCCGACGGCTGGGAATTCGACTTCTCACGCCTTGACCGCTGGGTTGACATGTGTGACCGCTGCGGTGTAAAATATTTTGAGATCTCGCATCTTTTCACGCAGTGGGGAGCGCTTCATGCGCCTAAGATAGTCGCCGTGACCGACGAAGGCGAGAAAAAGATCTTCGGCTGGGACACGGACGCCACGAGCGACGAATACACGGCGTTCATACGTGCGTTCCTCGGTGCATTCCTCGCGCATATGCGTGCACGCGGCGACGACAGTCGCTGCTGCTTCCACATTTCGGACGAGCCGAACGCGGCGCACCTTGAGCAGTATCTCAAGGCAAAAGCCACCGTCTCCGACCTGCTTGGCGGCTACCCGGTGATGGATGCGCTTTCCGACTATGAATTCTACAAGACAGGTGCTGTAACAACGCCGATACCCGCAAACAATCACATCGAGCCATTTATCGCAGGCGGCGTTGAGCCGCTCTGGACCTACTACTGCTGCGGTCAGGGGATAGGCGTGAGCAACCGTTTTCTGGCTATGCCCGGCGCGCGCACCCGCTACATAGGCGTGCAGTTCTACAAATACCGCGTATTCGGATTCCTCCAGTGGGGCTACAATTTCTATTACAACCAAGGCTCCTACGACCCCGTAAACCCCTATGTTGACTCCACCGGCAACTATTTCGTCCCGTCGGGCGATGCTTATTCCGTGTATCCCGCCACCGACGGTACGGCTCTTGAATCGATGCGTATAGTGCAGTTCCGCGAGGCTATCGACGACCTCCGCGCCATGGAGCTGGCTGGCTCGCTTGTCGGCCGCGACGCCGTTATCGCCGCGATAGAGGAGCTGACCGGCGAGGTGGTATTCTCACGTTGCGTATGCGACTCTGCCGCAATGCTTGCCATACGCGAGCGGATAAACCGCATAATTGCCGATAACGTAAAGTAACGCCGGACGCTTCCGGAAAATATTAAGAGGTGATAAAAACTCAAAACGAGTTTTTATCACCTCTTGTTTATATTATCTGCTCAGTTCCCCTTTACCGACTCGACCTCGGCGGCAACGCGTACAGCCTTTTCGTGCGCCAGACGCAGGAAGCCGTCAAGCCCCAGCGCGGCATATGCATCATGTGTATTCTTGCCGGGCTTAGATTTGCTCGTCAGCTCGAATGTAAGTATCCCGTCAAAGCCCGCGCGTACAAGGCGCGCGGCTATGCCGTGCCAATCGGCAATGCCGTCATAGGGCATCATATGCGAATCGTCATGCCATGTCACAACGGCAGGATCGGTCATACCGAAGTTATCGTTAAGATGAGTGGCTATCAGCTTATCTCCGAAAAGCGCCGGAACATCACGGCTGAAATTGTAGCACATCTCATGTCCGGTGTCCCAGCAATAGCCGACGGCGGGCGACCCGCCCAGCTCGCGTATCACCGCCTCAAGATATTCAATGCCCTCAACATTCTCAAACGCCACACGCACCGGCGTTTTTTCCGCCTCAGCCACAAGTCTGCCGAAGCGCTCTATGCCGAGCGGCGTCGGCGTATGCTTATCCATCCCTATTATGGGGTGAACGACCATTATCGGCACGTCGTTTTCGGCGCAATCATGCAGACAGCGTATAAGTTGATCGGCAAATGCATCTCCCGCGTCGCCCTCCTCCCAGAGAGCATCGCTTTTATTGAACGGCGCATGTATCGACTGATACACCATTCCGTTTTCACGGATGAGCGCCGCGCGCCCCGCCACATCGGTACCGTCGCTCCAACCCGTAAAGCAGGCATCAAATCCCGCGCGCGCCGTAGCGAGCACGCCGTCGCGGAAGGACTCTCCGAAGCCCTGTCCGATATTTATCCCCAGCTTGAATGACATAAAAACATCCTCCTCACGCCAATGGCGGCATTTTACGGTTTTATTTTAGCACGGAATGTCCGTCCCGTCAATAGCGCCGCAAAAAAATAAAGCATAACCGCCGATAAATACGCCGCGCGGCTGTTGACTTGCGGTCGGATATATGATAAAATTAAGAGGGAATAATTCTGCCGTATCAGCATACGGTATAAGCATACGAAAGGATACCACCATCATGAAATGTCCCAACTGCGGTAACGATTGCGCTGATGGAGCGCGCTTCTGCACCGAATGCGGTTGCAGATTCCAAGACAGCGCAAACGCGCCGGATGCGGCTGCGGAACAGCCCAAAAAGCCGTCCGAAGAACCTGAAAGGTCCGCCGTGCCGACACGTCCGGCGCCCGAGGCTCCGCGCCGCGCCGACCGTCCCCGGAATACGCACAAAAATAAAAAGCTCCTTTTTGCCGTGGCTGCGGCAGCGGTGCTGATAGTCATTATCGCCGCAGCGGTCACAGTGGGTGCAATGCGCAAGGTGTCCGGCTACACCGTTGAGGTGAAGACCCGCTATGCCACGCCGGAGCCTCATCTGCTCGTTGACAACCGCGGCATGTGCTACGATCTTTCGGAATACGATGTATCGACATACAGCCTCTTTACCTCGCTTGACGGCGAAACCGCCGCCGTTCTCGGCAAAAAGCATGCGTCCGACGTCTCCGGCGTATTGCTTCTCATCTGCGACGCCAAGCTCTCCAAGGTCGCCGACGGTGTTTACGACTGTGCGGTATCGGACAACGGAGCGTCGGTAGCCTACGCCGTAAGCGGCGACGAGACCGGGCTTCTCTACCTCTACAACGTAAAAAAGCAGGCCTCCTCTCTTGTCAGCGGCGGCATTTACTCGCCTCTGTCGTCCTCCGGTCTGCCCGACATATTCGATCTCGGCGTTCTGCGTGGAATGTTCGTGCTGTCTCCGGACGGTCGCAGCATTGCGTTTACAAAAAAGGTGAACGACGGCACGCGCGCCTACGTTTCGGTCAAGGGCAGCGAGCCTGTACCGATAGCCGCCGACTCATACCCCGTTGCGCTCGCCAACAACGGCAAGTACATCTACTACATCCGCCGCAGCATTTCGCTGACCGAATACAACTACAAATTTTCTGTTGCGAGCGGCGACGAGGTACGTCACCTCTCGCTGGATGCGTTGCATCTCGGCGACGCTCTGATCTTCAACCGCGACCGCACCGAGGTCATTTTTGCCGACGACGGCATAACCTACATGAGCCGCAAGGGTGCGGAGCGTCAGCGCATCGCCTCCGGCGAGATAAGCGGGATAGTCGTTCCCGGCGACGGTGCGGCGCGCTCGGAAAGCTTCCCCTTCATCGGCGTATGTTCGATGATCTATGCCCGCAAAACAATAGGCGGCAGCGCCTTTATCTCAAACGGCGGACTTTACTACCTCGACCGTGCGCTCGAAATTTCGGTCATAAGCTCAAACTTCGGCGGAGCGTCGATCGCCCCCGACGGCAGATCCCTCTACTATATCGACACATCAAACGGGCGTGACGGCTCGTACGGAAGCATATACTATCTTGGCGACATTGAAAAGAACGGCTCAAAGGAGCTTGTCACTGCGGACATAGAGGCTACCGACATTTCCGCGCCGGACAACATGAAGGGCGTCTACGTGCGCGACCTTGACCGCACGCTCTGGTACGTCACGCAAAACGGCAAAAAGCAGAAGCGCATCTGCGATGAGCTTGTTGACTGGTGCGTTGACGTGCGTGACGGCGGCGTATGGTTCACCTCGGCGCTTGAGGATTCGGACACCATATGGTATTCCTCGCGCGGGAGCAAAAAGAAGTCGGTCGTCAAAGCCGATCTTGCCTCGGTAAAAGACCTGAATTTCATGCACCGTTCGGTTTTCTTTACAACGACCTCATATGCCGACTCCGGCAGGCACACCGAGCTTTGCCGTGTAAGATCAGGCAAAAAGTACACGGTAGTCACCGGGTACGATGTTCAGAATTAATTCCTTCATCCGTCGCACGGACTCCACATTGACGGAGTAAAATGATTCCGAAAAAAACGAAGGGACACCCGCTGACATGAACATTGCCTTTCTTCTGACCCCCAAGAGCCACACGATCTACATTTACGAGGACAGCACCTTCCGTCAGGCGCTCGAAAAGCTGCGCCATCACGGATACACGGCAATACCGGTACTGACGCGCGACGGCGGTTATGCCGGCACGCTCAGCGAGGGAGATTTTCTTTGGAGCATGCTTGAAATAGGCGGTGCTTCTCTTGCCGACTGCGAGGGGCTGCACGTTTCCGAAAGCGCGGACGCAATCCGGCGGTACATATCACCGCTGACACCGACGAATTGCTCTCGCGCGCAATGGAGCAAAACTTTGTACCGGTGGTAGACGACCGCGGCACATTTATGGGCATCGTTACGCGGCGCGCCATCATTGAAAGTCTTGTCAAAGAAAGCAAATGAGCGAAAAAACAAAAAAAGGCGGCACGCGTGCCGTACCGATAATCTGCGCCGCGACGATCCTCGCGGCGCTTATCGTGGTTCTCTTCCTTGTTTTTTACCCCTCGGTAATGGTTCGGCGCGAGCGCACGAGGCTTGCCGAACGCATAAATGCGATCGCTGACGCCTCCGACTGTACCGTTCTCAGGACCGTCATGTCCGACTACGGCTACGGCGGCACGGCGGACGGAGGCGAGGAGCTGACCGAAGGCGAGCCGGCTTCCGCTTATGCGCGCGATCTTGCCGCGCGGTTCATGAATGCCGGGTATCTCCGCCGTGAGGATGCATCCGGCGGCAACTGGGACACGCGCGTCCGTTTCTCCGGCAACGGCGACACTGTGACTGTTTATCTGACCTCCGACAACACGATATACTTCACCCGCGGCATCACCCGTTTTATTTTTGAACTCGGGTGAAGTTTGTGCAGATTTGCAGCTTCATACCCCGATGGTGAAATGAGTGCTGTTTTATATCTACTTCCTGTCCATAGTAACATCTGAACATGAAGTAACTTGTCGGTGAAGTGAGTGCAGACTCTTATCTACGAGTCATTATTGTCTTTGGTCAAGGCGCGTAAATTTCTACAGCAGAACTTTGACCAAGACGCCGTAGGCGGCTTGGTGTGGTGCGGTAACATGAACTGAAAAATATTGCAGGCTACATTCCGCACCGCTTGACTCGGTGGGGTAATCGAATTTTGAAATTTATTAAAACTACAAGTCATTATTGTCTTTGACCAAGACGCCGCAGGCGGCTTGGTGTGGCGTGGTAACTGAACCTCGAAATCTTATCAAAGCTACAAGTCATTATTGTCTTTGACCAAGACGCCGCAGGCGGCTTGGTGAGGCGGGGTAATCGAATTTTGAAATCTTATCAAGACTACAAGTCATTATTGTCTTTGGTCAAGGCGCGTAAGCGACTTGACTCGGCGGGG
>CATYWI010000055.1 GCA_958414155.1 uncultured Anaerotruncus sp.
GGAATACATCCGCGCCCACGAATCGATGATAGACGAAATAAGAGGCAACACTTATTTCAGCGAGCCGATCGCGTTTGAAATGGATGACGGAGATATCAAGGAAATGATACGTCCGTACTGCATGGGCAGAATAACCGACATCGAGCAGTTTTTCCGCAAATATCCGTGCGAGCCGGACGAAAAGCCGACAGTGGTCGGATTTGATATAACAGATGAACTGCTGCCGTGGAACAACCGAAAGATCAATATTCTTTTCAAAAACGGCAGATGCAGTGTTACCGATGATGCGCCGGACATCAGTGTCGGAATGTCGATAGCATCGCTTACGACGCTTCTTCTCGGATATAAGACGGCTGAACGCCTTTACGAGGTCGAACGCATCACCGGTACGCGCGAAGACGTTGAGCGTCTTGATGACCTTCTCTTGCACAAAATACCATATATTTCGGATTACATTTGATTCAAAAATGCAAGTTCACTTGCAAAACTCGCGAAATAACTTTATTTTTACGCCTGAATATGCAATTTCATCTTGACAAGTTGCAAAAAGCGGTGTATAATAGTGTCACTTTGAGGGGCTTGCCCCGAGATGATACAAATTTTCCGATTCAGGAGTAAAAAATGAAGACCTCAGTGAAAAAAATGATATCGGCGGCACTTGCGCTGATGTTGATGGCTTTTTGTTTTACAGGATGCAAAACCGAAAAAAAAGATACCTATGTCGTAGGTATCTGTCAGCTTGCACAGCACGATGCGCTTGATGCGGCGACAAACGGATTTATGAAAGCGCTTAAGGACAAGCTGGGCGATAAAGTTAGGTTTGACCTGCAGAATGCTTCCGGAGAAGCGACCAACTGTACAACGATATGTTCAAAATTCGTCTCGGATAAGGTCGATCTTATCATGGCAAACGCCACGGGTGCTCTCGGTGCCGCGGCGCAGGCTACCGACACCATTCCGATAGTTGCCACGTCGATAACAGATTACGCGACCGCGCTCGATATAAAGGACTGGAACGGTACGACCGGATTCAACGTTACCGGAACCGCCGACCTCGCGCCGCTTGATCAGCAGGCAGCTATGATAAAGGAACTGGTACCGAACGCGAAGATGGTAGGTATTCTCTACTGTTCCTCCGAGCCTAATTCAAAATTCCAGTCTACCGTTATGCAGGAAAAACTGAAGGCTCTCGGCTTTGAATGCAAGGAATTCACCTTTGTTGACACAAACGATGTTACTGCAGTGACGCAGCAGGCGGCGGCAGAGTGCGATGCGATATTCGCGCCGACCGATAACACCGTTGCATCAAACGGTCCCGCGATAAACAACGTTCTCGAGCCTGCCAAGATCCCGCTTATTGCCGGCGAACAGGGCATATGCGAAAAATGCGGTATCGCAACGCTTTCGATAAGCTACTACGATATCGGTTACAAAGCCGGTGAAATGGCATACGAGATACTCGTAAACGGAGCCGATCCCGCCAAGATGGCTATCGAATACTCCAAGGATCTCACCAAAAAATACATGGCGGACCGTTGCCGCGAGCTTGGCATAACCGTTCCGGACGGATATGTTGCCATAACAAACAATTGACAGGACAATAAAAAAACAAAGCGAGGCGTGCGGTCTTTGCGACCGCCGCCCGCTGTTATGAATGAACAGAAACGGAAATTGATATGCTCGAATTTATACAGTCACTGCCGTCGCCGATAGCTCAGGGAATGATCTGGGGCATAATGGCAATAGGTTTATACATTACATTCAAAATACTCGATCTTTCCGACCTGACGGTTGACGGCTCGTTTGCCACCGGCGGGGCGGTTCTTGTTGTTCTGACGACCTCCGGTGTAAACATATACCTTGCTACGTTTGCGGCTTTTCTTGCCGGATGCGCCGCAGGATTTGTCACCGGCATTTTTCATACCCGCTTCGGTATACCGGCAATACTCGCGGGAATACTTACACAGCTCGGTCTCTATTCTATAAACCTCAGAATAATGTCCGGTCGCGCCAACCTGCCGATAAGCTGGCGTAATTACAGCCTCATCGTGTCGTCAAAGACCGATGTACTTCCCCGCACCATCCTTGTGTGCGCGCTGATAATCGCCGCGCTGATAGGCATTCTTTACTGGTTTTTCGGGACCGAACTCGGCTTTTCCATCCGTTCGACCGGCTGCAACCAGGCTATGTCCCGCGCCAACGGAATAAACACCGATTCTCGCAAAATAATAGGACTTGTGCTTTCCAACGGCATCGTTGCCTTTGCCGGAGCGCTTCTGGCGCAGTTTCAGGGAAATGCCGATGTCAATATGGGGCGCGGTGCCATTGTCATAGGTCTCGCTGCGGTGATCATAGGTGAGGTCATATTCTCAAAAATATTCGTAAACTTTGCACTCCGCCTTGTATCCGCAGTCGTGGGCGCGATAGTTTATTACATCGTAATAGCGGCAGTACTCAAGCTCGGTCTCAACGCCAACGACCTCAAACTCTTCTCCGCGCTTATCGTTGCGGTGTTCCTTGCGATCCCGCATTGGAAGAGTAAAATTCGCCGCAAGACTGATAAAAAAGCTACCGACAGCGAAAAGAAAGGCGGCTCCGAAAATGTCTGAAAACAAACCCATGCTTGAAATAAAGGGCGTTCACAAAACCTTTAACGCCGGAACGATAAACGAGAAAAAAGCATTGAGGGGAGTCGATCTCACACTCAATGCGGGTGATTTTGTTACCGTTATAGGCGGCAACGGCGCCGGAAAATCGACCATACTCAATCTGATAACAGGTGTCTTCCCTGCCGACTGCGGTTCGATAATCATTGACGGAGTGGATGTCACGCGGCTTCCCGAACACAAGCGCGCAAAATACCTCGGCCGTGTCTTCCAGGACCCCATGACAGGTACTGCGGCGGATATGCAGATAGAAGAAAACCTTGCTCTTGCGTCAAGGCGCGGAAAACGCAGGACACTCATGAACGGCATATCAAAAAAAGAAAAGGAGCATTACCGCGAGCTTGTCAAAATGCTCGACCTCGGTCTTGAGGACCGGCTCACCGCAAAGGTGGGGCTGCTGTCCGGCGGTCAGCGTCAGGCAATCACGCTCCTGATGGCTACAATGAACCACCCTAAAATACTTCTGCTTGATGAGCATACCGCGGCGTTGGATCCCCAGACGGCATCAAAAGTGTTGAAGCTGACCGATGAACTTGTGCGCGACGGCAATATCACGACTCTTATGATAACGCACAATATGAAGGATGCGATCCGCCTCGGAAACAGACTTATAATGATGTATGACGGAAAGGTCATATATGATATCTCGGGTGAGGATAAGAAAAACCTTAAGGTGTCCGACCTGCTTGCGCTGTTTGAAAAAGCAAGCAACGGTGAATTCGCAAACGACAGAATGCTGCTGTCGTAAATCAACGGGGCTGTAAAAACTCGTTTTGAGTTTTTACAGCCCCGTTAAGGTCTGCCGAATAAAATTTGAGAATGCAGCCCGATCACTGACGCGCGGCGGCTTTTTTATTTTATTATTCGCCTGTTTATCTCATCCGAAAGACGCACAAAATCCTCGGTGGACAAACGCTCGCCGCGTATATCCGCGCCGAAGCCGGCGCTTATGACAGCTTCGGTGAGCTGAGGCTTTGTAAGCTCTCCGAAACCTGCCGCGAGCGCGTTCGGCAGCGTCTTACGACGCTGACCGAATGCCGCCCGCAGTGTGCGGAAAAAAATCTCCTCGTTTTCCGGGACATACGGCTTTTCGCGGTACAGATCGATACGCACTACCGTTGAATCGACTTTGGGCGGTGGCAGGAACTTATCTGCCGTCACATCAAACAGCTTGTGTGTGACTCCGAAATAACCGAGATAAGCTGTCACAGAGCCATATTCCGGCGTTCCGGGCATGGCAACAAGTCTGTCGGCGACCTCCGACTGTATCATTACGGTGATCGATCCGAACGGCAGACGGCTGTCGAGCAGTCCGAGAAGTATCGGCGTGGTTATATAATAAGGGAGATTGGCACACACGGAGACACCTCCGCGCTCAAACGCAGGCGCCAAAAGCTCACCGAGATCTGTTTTCATTATATCCGCGCAAACAAGCCTGACATTTTTGCAATCATCGAGCACATATCCGAGAAGCGGTATAAGCCCGCGGTCTATTTCCACGGCGATAACATTGTCATAGCGCATGGCAAGCTCGCGCGTGAGCGCACCGGCGCCCGCTCCTATCTCAAGCACGGTATGCGGATCTCCGACTCCGCATGCATCGGCTATCCTTTCAACTGCGCTATGATCGGTAAGAAAGTTCTGCCCCCACTCTTTTCTGAAAGCGAGACCGAATGTTGACATAAGCTCGCGCACGTATCCGGCGTTACAAAGATCCATGTTCCGATTCCTTTATTGTTATTGTTTGAAAAATATCGTGCGGTATTCCCCGCCCGGCTGCGTGGATATATCGCCGGGTCATAAAACGCGGTGTATCAACGCGATGTTATTATACAACAAAACCGCCGGTTAATCAAGTCGTTTTGATACTTTGCCTCCGGTCAATTTCAAATTTGCTGGATGTCGAATATATAAAGCAGATAAGTAAATTCGATAGCGCCCACGGACACCGTTTTTTCTTGACACCTGCGCGGTCTTGTGTTATAATTTACATATACCCCTAACGGTATGGAGGCAATGAAATGAAACATTGTATGGATTCCGAGAACCTGCACCGCAGGCTCAAAAAAATTATCGGGCAGATTCAGGCGATAGACCGGATGGTGGATGAAGATATTCCCTGCGAGGACATTCTCTCGCAGCTCAACGCGGCAAGGTCGGCGCTCAACGGATGCGGCAAGGTAGTGCTGGAGGGGCACATCCGGCATTGTGTCCGCGACGGCATCGAGCACGGCGACGCGGATAAGACCATCGAGAGCTTCACAAAGGCAGTCGAGCGCTTCGCAAATATGCAGTAAGACGATATTTTCAAAAAAGACAGCGAAAAAGCTGTCTTTTTTAATTTTCCTTTTGACAAGTGATACCCACATGAGCACAATATACATATACCCCCTATGGTATAAAAGGAGCTTGTCAATGAAAAGGGTTATGGAAAAATTGGAGCGGCTGCTGTCGCTCGGCGGGATCAAAAAGGACATTGTTCTTATTGTAATTTCGGGCGCGGCGGTCATATGCAGTCTTTTGAAATTTCAGCCGTTTCCGTTTGATATGGCGTGGTTCGCGATCATTCTCTGCGGACTGCCCATCATTCTGGAAGCGATCATCGGTCTTGTGACCGCGTTCGACATAAAGGCGGATGTGCTTGTGTCGCTTGCACTGATCGCGTCGGTCTGTATCGGCGAGGATTTCGCGGCGGGCGAGGTGGCGTTCATCATGCAGCTCGCCGCACTGCTTGAGGAGATGACCGTCGCGCGGGCGCGTGCCGGCATCGAAAAGCTGGTGCATCTAACACCGCAGACCGTAAGAGTTCTGTGAGAAGGCAAGGAAGAAATCGTCCCCGCAGAACAGGTCAAAGTCGGCGACCGTATACGCATACCGCCCGGTGAGAGCGTTCCTGTTGATGGCGTGATAGTTTCGTAGCAAACTTCTGTCAATCAGGCGGTCCATGACCGGAGAATCCCTCCCTGTTGACAAGACTGTCGGCGACACGGTATCAAGCGGTACGGTCAACCAGTTCGGTGCATTTGAGATGGAGGCGACGAAGGTCGGCGAGGACAGCTCCATTCAGCGTATGATACGGCTTGTGCAGTCTGCTGACGCAGGAAAGGCTAAGATAGTAGGTCTTGCCGACCGATGGGCGACATGGATTGTTGTGATTGCGCTCTCCGCTGTCGGACTGACATGGCTCATCAAGGGGCAGATCATCCGCGCAGTCACGATCCTCGTCGTGTTCTGTCCCTGTGCGTTGGTGCTTGTGACTCCTACGGCGACATGGCTGCCATCGGAAATGCAACCAATCATGGTTTTCTTGTCCGCGAGGGCGACGCGCCGGAGCGGCTTTCAAAAGCCAAGGTCATTGCCTTTGACAAGACCGGCACCCTGACCTATGGAACGCCGGAGGTCGTCGCGGCGGAAAGCGTTTCGGCATCCTTTGACAAGAACGAGGATTACCGCCTTACGGCATCGGCTGAGCAGTTCTCGGAGCATCCGCTCGGAAAAGCGATTATCGGGTGATACAAAAAGACAGGCGCCGCTCCCGCCGCAGCGAGCAATTTCCAAATGATCCCCGGACGCGGTGTCTGTGCTGTGGTGGAAGACAAAACCGTCCTCGCAGGCAATCCAGAGTTGCTTTCCGAACACGGTATCACCATGACGCCGCCGCAGGATGCGCTGGATTATCTGGGCCGTGGCTGCACGGTCACTTATGTGGCGATAGGCGGACAGTTTGCAGGATACATCGCGCTTTCCGACACATTGCGCAAGGAAAGCGCCGCTACGGTCGATTCACTCACCCGCCTCGGTGTGCAGCCCGTCCTTCTCACCGGTGATAATGAAAACGCCGCAAAAACCATTGCAGGCAAGCTGCACATCGGCGAGGTGCGTGCAAATTGCCTACCCGAGGACAAACTGAAATACATCGGCGAATATCAAGGCAAAAACCTGCCAGTCTGCATGATTGGCGACGGCGTGAACGACGCCCCAGCACTGAAAAAGGCCGATGTCAGCATCGCGATGGGCGGCGTCGGCAGTGACATTGCCGTCGATGCGGCGGATATTGCGCTTGTGGACGACGAAGTGAAGGAGCATCCGCACCTTATCGCACTTTCAAAGCGGATGATGACCACGATAAAGCTCAATATGACTTTCTCAATGACACTGAATTTTGTAGCGATAGCGCTTGCAATCATCGCTACGGCTCAACCCAGTCGTCGGTGCGCTCGTATTCCCGCCTCTCAGATATATACTGTCCAGAAGGCGAAGTCCCGCGTCGGTGCGGAAAAATTGTTTTTTCGCACTTTTCTATTGCCGATTTTGAGTACCCGCTTTCGCCCGCATTGACCAGAAAATCCGCTTCAAGCAGTATCCGATAATCCATACCGTCAACATCCGTGTATGTGTGATGGTGAGATACGAGCCATGAAATGCGTTCGACATCCGCGCCGCAGTCATCGCCCGCGAAAAATGCTTTCACAAGCGGTGCGCTCTCCAGCTCCTGATGCTTCCCGTTGGTATCTCCGTATTTTTCACGGCACAGCGGACAGGAAATATCATGCACCACCGCAGCAAGCTCAAGCGTTTACTGCGTGCGCGTATCAAGCACTTCCTGCTCACCGATACTCTTGGCAAATGCCCACACCTTGAGGAAATGATAGATATCGTGCAGATCGCCGTTGTAAAAGTCGATCATCCTTTCGATCGCGTCTGAAACTTTCATAATCAAATTCCTTTCA
>CATYWI010000056.1 GCA_958414155.1 uncultured Anaerotruncus sp.
TGCGGCGAAGGTCTTTGTTGCGAAAGGCTTCACCGGCGATAACGGCAAGGTCGTATGCCGAGGTGTAGTGCTCCGGATCGTCCAGTCCGTGCGGATTGACGAAATGCGTGTCCTTAAGACCGAGAGACTTGACGCGATCGTTCATCATATCCGCAAACGCTTCCGGCGATCCCGCAACGGCTATCGATATTGCCACTGCGGCATCGTTGGCGGATTCAAGCATAAGGGCGTAGAGCAGTGCCTCAAGCGTCTGATGCTCGCCGGCGCAAAGATATACCGATGACCCCTCTATCCCGACCGCTGCGGGAGGTATCTCCACCACCGTTGAAAGCGGCAGAGCCTCAATAGCCACAAGTGCCGTCATGAGTTTGGTCGTGCTTGCCATCGGCAGCCGTTCATGGGCATTCTTTTCCCATAAAACACCCGCTCCGCCGTCACCGGCGTCAAACAGTATCGCGGACTTTGCTGATATGTCCTTTGCGGATATTGGCTCTGCGGCGGCACCGGCATGAGCCGACGGCATAATAAACGACGCGATAAGACATATTATGACCGTAAGTGTCAGATATCTTTTTTTTCGCATAACAACTCTCCGGAGTAATTTTCTAAAAAATTATATTACTCCGGGAGCTGACTTATGCTTGCAAGGCTTATTCCTCGTCCTTGTCTTTGTCCTTTACAAATATGGTCTTGATTTTCGCGATTATTTCGGGCGAACGCTCGATAACGCCTGCAACCTGCTCGATCGCGCCGTTCTGAGCCTCCATACCGACATTTATCATGTCAACGCTTCCGTCCGCACCGACAACAAGGAAACCTACCGGAGCGATGGAAAGACCGGTGCCGCCGCCTCCGCCGAAGTTTTGGAGCCTTGCACGCATAGCTTCCTCGTTTTTACCGTTGAAGTCCATGCCGCCGGAGGCGAATCCCATTGAAATTTTTGATACGGGAATTATGACGGTTCCGGACGGGGTGCTGATGGGGTTGCCGATGACGGTATTAGCATCGATCATCGAGCGAATGTTTTCAAGCGAGGACTGAATGATTTCCTGAAGTTTGTTTTCTGATGAAGCCATAGCGGTTTCCTTTCATATAGTGAAATTATTTCTTTATTTCTTTTTTTATAAATGTTATTCCGGTTCGGATAAGAACGTCGAACACCTGCCAGACGCGTATAGAAAAGCCGATCTCAATGTCTGCGGTGGTCTTTTCGGAAAGGTAATCGGCGCGGATGTCAACATCCGACCGCGCGGGATTTTTGAGTGTTTTTGTGCTGTCGAGCAGAGCGGCGATATATGCCGCGGACTGCGCTATAGCGCCGTAAAGGATCGCGGTGTTTGCCGCGTCGCCGGTCGCCACATTTATATGAAGTCGTGCCACGCGGACACGCAGATGACGCGCAAATCTGCCCACAGCCGTCTTGACGAGCGCAAGAATGAGAGATATTGTTTCTCCCAGCGGCTTTTTTTTGACCTTACCGGCTTTTTTTGCTTCCGCTTTGGCGGCTTTGTCGGCTGCCTTTTTTGCGTCCTTTTCTTTTTTCTTTGCCGCTGCCTTTTCGGCTTTCTTCTTTTCTTTTGCCGCCCGCTTTGCGAGCTTTTTCGGAGAATAATCGCACGGACGTATTTTTTTCTGCTTTCGCGGCATTATGGTTATCTTTATACCGCAAACGCGCACGGCAAGTCCGAAGTCATCGGCGTATTTTATTATTACCTCGGCGCGGATCATCGCTATTCCGAAAAACAGCAAAAATATTCCGCCGATAATGCAGAGCGCCGTCAAGACATCGCCTCCTTGCCATGTATTTATTTCTGTTGATGTTATTCGTCGCTTGCGGCTTCTCCGGCGGCTTCGCCGTCCTCATCGGTACGGTTGGCAAGTGCATCGACCGCAGCAAGCACAGAATCAGCCTCGGGCAGTTCTTTTATTGACGAAAGCCCGAATACGCGCAGAAATTTTTCGGTCGTGCCGTAAAGCATCGGTCTGCCCGGCGCGTCCAGTCTGCCGACCGGCGCTATAAGCTCCTTGTCGAGCAGCGAGCCTACGGCGTATGCCGAATCCACACCGCGCACCGTGTCTATAAACGCACGTGTCACCGGCTGATTGTACGCGGCGATAGCAAGCACCTCAAGCGATGATGCCGAAAGATTGCCGCCGCGTTTTATCCCGAGTGCTTCGCGTATATAAGGAAGATATTTTTCGTTAGTACACAACTGACATGACGAATCAAATGTAAGGAGCATGACTCCGCCTGTCTCATCGCGTCCCCAGCGCTCGGCAAGATGCATAACGAGCTGCTTTGTATCGCGGGGCGTGAGTCCCAGCACTTCGCCGAGCTTGGAATATTCCATCGGATGCCCGGCGGCAAAGAGTATCGCCTCAATGGCGCCTTCAAGCTGTTTTATATCTGTAAGACGTTCGTTTTCCAATGTCCTGTCCTCGTTATCTGTTCATTTCCGCAAGGTCTGCGCCGATATCGTCGGTCTCAGCGCTGTCCGCAGCAACGCCTATGGCAAAGCGTGTGCCGACGCCGTGAAGCGTTTCAAGCTCATCCGCGCCTTCGATTATTACAAGCCGGCGCATCTTCACCAGTTCAAGAACGCCGATGAATATTGCCACAAGATCGGGGCGCGACACTGCATCGTCAAGCAGTGTGCCGAGGTCACAGGTCGTTTCCGAAGTGCGGAAATGCTCCATTATCCCGATTATTTTCAATTCCACCGGAATGATTGGCTTTGCCATAGGACGCACAAGCTCGCCGCGGGCTTCCTTGTGAGTGTTTGCGTACGAAAGCACACGCCGCATCGCCTCATACAGCCTGTCGGGGTCCTGGTCCGCGACGTATGTTTTGTCTACCGATATTTCGTCGGTGTCCTTCTCCATACGTCCGGAGTATTGCTTGTATCGTTCGCCGAGTTTTGCGGCGGCTTTTTTTGCAGCCTCGAGACGCGCGATCGCCTCTGCCAGCCGCGCACGCGGATCTTCCTCCTCAGGGACCTCGCGGGGGAGGAGCATACGGCTTTTGATGAGCATAAGCTCGCTTGCCATGCTCAGAAATTCAACGGCAAGCTCGATATCAAGCTCCTGCGCGCGTGCGATGTATTCGATGTATTGGTCACAGATGAGCGTTATCGGAATATCCTCGAGCTGTACCTTGTTTTTGTGTATGAGATTCAGAAGAAGGTCGAGCGGACCTTCGAATTTTTCGAGCTTATAGGTTATTCCTTCCACAGTCGTGTCTCCGTGTCTGTCAGGCGAATATGGGGATCAGTCCCCAGAGACGATACATCCCCGTAAGGATCGCGCTTGTGATAAATGAAAGAGGCACATCGAGAACGCCGAGCCAGAGCAGAGCAAAAATTGCTATCTCAATATATTTTTCATATTTCATAACGTCAAAATACCACTTTGTGGGCAGAAAAATATAAAAGAAGCGCGAGCCGTCAAGCGGCGGTACGGGCAACAGGTTGAAAACCGCAAGCGACACGTTAAGAAGTGCGCCAAGCTTAAGGAAATAGACCCATACGAATATTGCAGTCATCGCTTTCTCGGATATGTCCGCCGGCAGAAAACTCAGCAGATAGTTTGAGAGCACTGAAAAAAACGAAAAAATGAATCCGAGCAAAAGGTTTGAAAGCGGACCTGCTATCGCGGATAGCGCCATGTCGCGGCGCGGCTTTTTGAAATTGCGTGACATGATCGGAACGGGAGTCGCCCAGCCGAAGCCGAAAAACAGCATGCAGAGAAAGCCCGGAAGATTCAGATGCTTTATCGGGTTAAGCGTGACCCTGCCGAGGTTGTACGCGGTCGGATCGCCGAGCTTGTACGCGGTCCACGCGTGTGCCGATTCATGCACGGATAGCGATAGAACGATTATCGGCAGGGAGAGCAAAAGCCCTATTACATATGATTTTATACCGTATGATCCGTATTCCAAGAGATATCTGAACATATAGCTGTCCTTCCTACCGCACAGCGGCAAAGATTATTTACCTGCCGCGCCTGTTATCAGGCGCCAAAGCTCGTCTTTTCCCTCGCCGTTTACCGAGGAGAAGGGGATCACGGATATGCCTTGAGGGATTGCGGGGCAGGAAAGTATTTTTTCCATTGACTCGGCGCGCGCCTTTTTTGATTGCAGCTTGTCTGCTTTCGTTGCAGCCACGGCAAATGGAACGCCGGAGGCGGTAAGCCATTCAAGCATCATTTTGTCGTCCGCCGTGAGACCGACGCGCATGTCTACCAGCTGGAGCACCAGCATTATGCGGTCGCGCGAGGGATTGTTTGTAAAATATCCGTCCGTCAGCTCCGACCAGCGCGCTTTGTCCTCCTGCGGGCGTTTGGCGTAGCCGTAGCCGGGAAGATCGACTAAGAATAGCTTCCCGTCAACATCGTAAAAGTTTACCGTTATCGTTTTTCCGGGAGCGGAGCTTACCCGCGCAAGCGCGCGTCTGCCGAGAAGCGTGTTGATAAGCGAGCTTTTTCCCACATTTGAGCGTCCGGCGAGCGCGATCTGCGGCGTTGCGGAGCGGGGAAACTGCCTGACAGTCCCCGCCGTTATTTTAAGAGAAACGTTGTTGAGATTAAGCGCCATTGGCGTTGACTCCTTGAATGTTTTGTCCGCTGACCGCGGGAATGATCACGATGGGCTCGCACGGCTTTACTCCCGCGGCTTTTTCGGCGGCGGGGGCGCGAAGCGCCTCACCGAGGACTTCCTTCACGTTTGAAACAGGGATGAATCTCAGCGCCGCACGTGCCTCGGGATCAATGTCGTCAAGATCGCCGAGGTTTGCCTTGGGGATGAGTACCGTGCGGACGCCCGCGGAATATGCCGCCATCGTCTTTTCGCGCAGACCGCCTATCGGCAGCACTCTGCCTGTCAGAGTGACCTCACCTGTCATTGCGATATCGTGGGCGACCGGAGTGTGCGACAGTGCGCTTACGAGCGCCGTTACCATCGTCACACCTGCCGAGGGACCGTCCTTCGGAACTGCGCCTTCGGGTACATGGATGTGTATATCCTTGGTTTTATAAAAATCGGTGCCGATGCCGTATTCGGGAGCGACCTGGCGCACAAAACTCAGCGCTGCCTCTGCCGATTCCTTCATTACATCGCCGAGCTTGCCGGTAAGCTCAAGCTTTCCCGTGCCGTCAAGCACCGCAGCCTCGACTTTGAGAAGGTCGCCGCCGTCCTCGGTGTACGCAAGTCCGTTCACAACGCCGACGAGATCGTTGTCGTCGATCTTCTCGGGTATCAGCTTGCGTGCGCCGAGATAGGATGCTACGTCGGCGCGGTCGATCGTTATCGATTTCAGTTTGCCGCCGCTGTCGACCATCTTTTTTGCCGCCTTGCGGCAAAGCTCCGCAACGGTGCGTTCAAGATTGCGCACGCCCGCCTCGCGGGTGTAGCAGTCTATGATCTCATATATAGCCTCATCAGTGAGCTTCAGTGAGCGACGTGTCAGACCATGGCGCTTGAGTTGCTTCGGAATGAGGTGATTTTTGGCTATCGCCAGCTTTTCGCGGCGCGTGTAGCCCGAAAGCTCTATGACCTCCATACGGTCGATGAGCGGACGCGGTACGGTTTCAAGCGTATTTGCGGTGGTTATGAACAGACACTCCGAAAGATCGAAGGGAAGCTCCACAAAGTGATCGCGGAACGTCTTGTTCTGCTCGGGATCGAGCACCTCAAGAAGCGCCGATGCGGGGTCGCCGTGCGCATCGGCTGTAAGCTTGTCTATCTCGTCAAGCAGAATGAGCGGATTACGCACCTTTGCTTTTATTATGGCATCTATTATGCGTCCGGGCATTGCGGCGACATAGGTCTTGCGGTGACCGCGTATGTCAGACTCGTCACGCACACCGCCGAGCGAAACACGCACGTACTTGCGGTTCATGGCGTGCGCTATGGACGCAGCCACCGATGTTTTTCCGGTCCCGGGAGGGCCTACCAGACATATTATCTGGTTCTTCAGCTCGGGATTAAGCTGTTTGACAGCCAAAAATTCGAGAATTCTTGTTTTTATTTTTTCAAGTCCCTCGTGATCGGCGTCAAGTACCTTCTTTGCCGCTTCGACGTTTACGCGGTCACGCGTGCGCGCACTCCACGGAATGTCAAGACAGGTGTCAAGATAACTGCGCAGTACGGTCGCCTCGGCGGAGCCGAAGGGCGTGCGCGAGAGACGCTCGTTTTCCTTCAGCAGTTTTTCCTTCACTTCATCCGGGAGGTGAGCCTTGTTTATGCGTTCCGCGTAGTCGTCCGGGTCCTCGCCGCCGCCCAGTTCGTCCTCTATGACCTTCATCTGCTCACGCAGATAATAGTCACGCTGATTGCGCGAGATGCTGTCGCGCACACGGCGGTGTATGTCCTGCTCGCATTCAAGAAGGTCGCATTCGCGATTCAGTATCTTTATGAGTCTGAACATACGCTCAAGCGGCTCAAACTCTTCAAGCACGTTCTGTTTGTCCGAGGTTTTTACAAGCACGGCGGATGCAATGAAGTCGGCAAGCAGACCGGGAGAGCTGATTCCGTGCGCCGCGAGCTTTATGTCGGAGGTGACGTTCGGCATATATCCGACAGCCTTGTCGAATATTTCAAGCGCCTCGCGCACGAGCGCTTCACCGCGTATCCCGCCGTTGTCTGCAAGTTCCACGGTGCGGGAGAGAACGTCAGCCTCGATGAGCTTGCCGGTTCGGCGGTACTCCGTCACCTTGGCGCGGGAAAGACCCTCGCATATTATTCTTATCGTGTTGCCGGATCTTGAGGTCTGGCGCAGACGGGCAACGGTGCCGACCGGGTAAAGATCGGCGGGGACCGGATCTCCGTCCGATACCTTTTTTGTGCATACGATAAAGCAAAGACGATTCCCGGAATTTGCCGTATCAACGGCGGCGCCGGCTGTTTCGTCGTTTATGTCAAAGCTTATCGGAATGCCGGGGAAAGCCACTGCTTCGCGGAGCGGTATCACGGGGAGCGTGAGCTTTTCGGCTTTTTCTATGTATTCTGGCATTTTGTATCCTTTCGGTCGTGACCCTTGTGGGTCAACGGAAAATTCTTTGTTTTTCAGTCCTTGATCTCGATAAATCCGTCAAGTGTCAGCGTGTCTATGGCGACACCGGCATATTCGCCGCGGAACTGCCACGCGGTAGATACCTCTGCGCTGCCGCAGCCGCCCACGAGCGGCATTGTGACTGTTTCTTCGTGCAGTATGAATTCGGTGCGTTCGCTGCCGTCATATGATATAGCCGGCGCGTTGTAGCTGTATGTCTGCCCGAGAAATACGAGCGGACAGTTTTCTCTTTCCGATACGAAAAGGGAATAGTAGCGTATCTTTA
>CATYWI010000057.1 GCA_958414155.1 uncultured Anaerotruncus sp.
GATTTCAAGGACATCAGCCCGTTCAGCATGGTGGAGCTGGCAAAGTTCTACGGCGTGTCCACCGATTACCTGCTGGGGCTGACAGAACAAAAAAATCACCCAAACACAGAACTGGACGCTCTGCATTTGGGTGATGATGCAATCGAAGTCTTGAAAACGGGCAAATTCAACCACCGGCTGCTGTCGGAGCTGATCTGCCACAAGGATTTCCAGCGGTTTTTGCTGGATGCTGAGATTTACGTTGACCGGATCGCGGATATGCGGGTCAACGATATGAATGCCGTGCTGGAAGCTGTTCGGCAGATGGCATTGATGAAAAACGGCGGCGAGGAAAATGACCTGCATCTGCGGACGCTGGAAGTCGCGCAGATCAGAGAGGACGAGTATTTCGGAAGCTTGATTGCAGATGATCTGAAAGGTATCCTCCGTGACATTCGAGAGCAGCATCGTCCCGACACCATGACTGCGGATGAAGTCTCCCTCGCAGCAACCGTACAGGGGCAGTTGCAGGATGCGATGAATTTTGAGGGCAGTTCCGAGGAAAAGCAAGTCCGTTCGTTCCTCGCTACCTTTGGCATTGATTATGACAAGCTCACCAAAGAGCAATTCGTCTCGCTGATTGAAATACTCAAGCTGTCCAAATACTTGAAAAGTCCAATCAACCAGCGAGGGAAAGCACGACCACAGTTGCAGCACGGGAAAGGCAAAAAGAAACGCAGATAAAAATGAAGAGGACATATCCGGCACCGTGGATATGTCCTCTTCATTTTATTCAGAATGTGTAATTTGGGATTGTCACATCAAAGCTCTTCCACAAATGGTGTAATCGTGGTGTAGTAAGCGCCGTTTGAGCGATGAAAATCATTGATATAACAGGCTTTTTCGAGGCTTCTTAGGATACTGCCGTGGGATTTTTATAAAAACAAGCCCGAGCATATAATATCAGCACTTCATGCACTTTTTTACAGAGCCAAAGAAGAAGAGCTGCAAAGAAAAATCAGTTTTGCAAAAAGCTCATTAAAAAGCATAAATGCGCAGCAGCTTTTGAACGATATGCAAGCAAAATCAATGCAATACTTTAAGCATCGGCTGTACATTAAATATTCAAAAAATGAAAGTCGTCCGATTTTCACCGAAGAAGATCTTTGGAAAAGGTCTTGTGAATTTCAATTTGAATATCCGGTGGTACTCAGCACTACATTTTCATCCAGAAACAGTTTGTACCGCAAGGCTAAATTTGATTATGCAATAATGGACGAAGCTTCTCAGGTCGATATTCCCACGGGCGCATTGGCGCTTTCAAACGCAGGACACGCAGTAATAGTTGGGGATTCCAAGCAACTGCCAAATGTCATAACCGATGGCGACCGAAAAATTGCAGATGCAATATTCCGCTCTTTTGATCTCTCCCTCAGTTATAATTTTGCAAATAACAGTTTTCTTTCATCGCTTTGCAAAGTTATTCCTGATATTCCGAGAACTCTTCTTCGTGAGCACTACAGGTGTCACCCGAAAATAATAAATTTCTGTAACCAGAAGTTCTATAACGGCAATTTAATAATTATGACAAACGATTGCGGAGAATCAAATGTTCTTTCCGTTGTGAAAACCTCCGTCGGCAATCACTCAAGGGGACATATGAACCAACGGCAGATAGATATTCTGACTAAAGAAATATTACCGAAAATCAACTCGGAGCCAAACAAAATAGGAATAATCGCGCCGTATAACGATCAAATCAACACGATAAAAGAACAGCTTCCAAGCAGCGACATCACGGTAGCTACGGTTCATAAGTTTCAAGGACGCGAAAAAGATACAATAATAATGACTACCGTAGATGATAAAATAACCGACTTCACGGACAATCCCTATCTTCTCAATGTTGCGGTATCAAGAGCTAAAAAGCAGCTTGTGCTGATAACATCCGGTAATTACCAAGGAGACGGGCAGAACATCCGCGATCTTATCGAATACATTGAATACCAAAACTGTTCAGTCAGCAACAGCGCATTGTATTCAGTATTTGATTATCTCTACAGTCAATACACGCAGGCACGGCAGGATTACCTAAAGAAGCACAAAAGAGTTTCCTCTTATGATTCTGAAAATCTCATGTATGCACTCATAACAGAAGTTCTGACCGAAAGCGAAAGAAATGATCTCGCTGTTATCTGTCATCAGCCGCTGAAGATGCTCATAAGAGACCCTCGGTTGCTAAATGATGACGAATGTCGATATGCAATGAACAGCTCAACGCACCTTGACTTTCTGATATTCAACAAAATCTCAAAGCAAGCGTTTTTAGCAGTCGAAGTTGACGGTTATTCATTTCACCGACATGGCACAAAACAGTTTGAGCGCGACAAAATGAAAAATGATATCCTGGACAAATACGGAATACCTTATATCAGATTCGCGACAAACGGAAGCGGTGAAAAGGAAATATTGCGACAAAAGATAAATAGTCTTTCGTAAAATGCATTTTCAATTCTGCTTCAATATGAATGACGCGCAGTGATAGTTCGAAATTTTAAGCACCTGCCGGTTGCTTGCGCCCGATAACACGCAATACTTCCCAAAACGCCGGCATATAACAAAAGCAATGCCGTCTCAGTCGAAGAACCGATTGAGGCGGCATTAAGCAGTTTGGTTATCTTATATTTTTAAATCTGTTTTAAAGCTGTACTTTCCGCTTTGAACCTCGTGCATTTCGCCGTCGGGCAGCGTGATGACAGCGCTCGTGTTAAACGGAACATTAATCGAGAGGACAAAAACGCCGTTTTCAAAATTCCAATTGATTTTGATAGTTCCGCTCGAAAGCTTTTTGAAACATGACACGCTCGTGAGTCCGCCTCCGACGAGGGGTGCAACCTTAAATTTTTTGTAGCCCGGCTCAATCGCTTCGAGTCCCGCGACGCGCCTATATAGCCAATCGCCGACTGCACCGTTCGCATAATGGTTGAAAGAAACCATTCCTCCGCCGACAGCGTTTATCAGACCGCTTCCCGGATCTTTTCCGAGATTGACGGTTCCATCGGGTCGAAGCGCGTCCCAACGCTCCCAAATTGACGTTCCCCCGGCTTTGACTTCATACAACCACGACGGGACGGTATCCTGAAGTA
Source organism: uncultured Anaerotruncus sp. (assembly GCA_958414155.1). Next base: position 3,126 of record CATYWI010000057.1, read on the forward strand.
AAAGGTCATATGCTTCATTTATATATCCGTTGTCCGAAAGAGCGAAAAGGAGATATGGTGTTCCGAGGAAGCCGGTGGAAAGATGATTATCGGCTTCTTTCACGAGTCTTAAAAGGTTTTCAGCATATTTTTTTCTTTCCTCTCCGCTCACCATTCCAAAATACAGCGGACAAACATAGGCCGTTTGAAACTCGTTTTTGAGCGTTCCTTTTTTGTCGGTAAAAACGTTCCGATATGCGTTTTCGATGCACTTTCGCTTTTCTTGAAACGCCTTAGCCTCCTCTTCAAAACCGAGAATGGTCGCAATTTTTGATGCGAGGGCGCAATCGTTGGCATAATATGCGGTTGAAATCCACTTCTTTTTTGCCATCCATTGCTTTTGATTTTCGTTCGGAGCGCACCAATCGCCGTAAGAAAATCCGTGCGACCAAATGTATCTATCTTCCCCCAATGAAAACGCCGCCGCTTTCTTTTCGACTCCCGAAAGATATCTTTTCATCATCGGATAAAACTTTTCAAGAATGGTTTTGTCCCCGCTGTTTTGATAAAGCGCCCACGGGACAAGGAAAACACAGTCGGACCAGCCGGCCGTAATCTTTGTTCCGCCGAAATGTTTGACCCGAGGAACAACGACGGGGATTCCTCCGTCTTTTGTCTGCTGTGCTTTCACATCAATAAGCCACTTTCTAAGAAAGCGGTTCATATTGAAGTTGAAGCACGCCGTCGAAGCAAAAACGGAGATGTCGCCCGTCCAACCGAGTCTTTCGTCGCGCTGAGGACAGTCGGTCGGGATCTCAAGGAAGTTTGAAAAACCGCTGTATCTGATATTCTTTTGAAGGCGGTTAATGCTTTCGTTGGAGCAGAAAAAGTCTCCCGTTTCCTCGTCAATCGAGGAAATAACCTTCATTCTGACCTTGACGTTTTCAGGCTCAATTCCACAAAGCTCGGCATAACGAAAACCCATAAAGGTAAATTTCGGGCAGTAGGTCTCTTCTTCTCCGCCGCAAACATATTCAAGCTTTGCTTTCGCCGAACGCAGCGGCTTTGTAAAAAGCTCGCCGTTCAAAAGAACCTCCGCATGTCGAGCGGTTATCCTCTGCCCTTTTCTCCCTTTAATTTCAAGTTCAAGAACTCCGGCGCAGTTTTGACCAAAATCATAGATATAGCCGTTTTGGCTTTTTTGAATCTCTTTCGGTTCGAGCGTTTCGATTATTTTTGCAAATTTTCCGTACGATGCGACGAGGCGCGGAGAAATACGGGGCTTCTCTTTTTCGGCATTTTCGAAGATCGCCTTGCTTAAGGTTTTCGTTGCGTCGAATATCTCTCCGTTATAAAACGACACGTCTCTGACAGGCCCGTCAGCGGTAACGAGCCAGCTTTCGTCGGTTTTAATTTCGTCTTTTCGCCCATCGTCATATTCGATTTGAACAAGTGCTTTGAGCGCGAGCCTGTCGGCGCCGAGCTTATTACTTCTATTCAGGCCGAAAATCCCGACCGCCCAACCGCCCGCAACGGTGAAAACCAATTCATTTTTCTCTTCGAGAAACGGCGCAATGTCATAAACCTGATATTGAAGTCGGTCTTCAAAGCTCGTGAAACCGGGAGCAAAGCGGTCGTCGGAAATCTCTTTTCCGCAAAGCGTGAATGAATAAATTCCGAACGCGGTTGAATAAAGCCGCGCTTTTTTCACCTTACCCGAAAGCAAAAACTGACGTTTGAAGACGAGCGGAATGGGGCTTTTTCCGAAACCGACGTGATAGTTCGGCTTCGTTATCCACTCCGCAGGAAAATCACCGGAAAGAAAGCCCGTTTCAAACTCCGCCGTTTTTTCGGCTTTGTTTCCGTAATTGTCACAAACCGTCGCTTCCACCGTATAAACCGTGCACGGGAGAAGAGCTCTTCCGCCATAAACGATATTGTCGACAGTAGAGCTTTGCTCTTCTGTCTGCCAAAGGACAGCTTCGTCACTTTTGACCTTAAGGGAATATGAAGAAATAAAAGCATTTTCAAGCTCGTTTTCGGTTTCAAGAGTGAAGCGTGGATTTTCACTGTCTGTCACGGCAAAGCCGTACAGATCATCGATTCGGATATTTTTAAGTTTCATTTTCCGCCGTCTCCCGTCTTTCCGAAAGCACCGCCTGAATTTTTTCGGCTTCTTCATTGTTGATTCTGTAAAGCAACAAGAATACAATCGCACCAACAAAAACCACTATACCCGGAATCAAGCCGTCAGCAAGGCTGAGGCCTAACTTTGTGTATGAGCCGTCGCCGTTTGCTGTCCATGAAAGAACGTAAAGCGAAAAAGCTGCACCTATTCCGTTGCTGATTTTTGTAATCATTGAGGTCGCTGCGGCAATCACGCCCTCAGCACGCAGGCCGAGCTTGTAGTCCACATAGTCGATATTATCAGCCTGAATCGAATAATACAAAAGCTGTGCAAAGCTTGTTCCGCAGCTGCAAATTACGCTTGAGATGCAGGCGGCGACAAGACCGCTCGTTTTGTCGTTGACCGCAACAAGACGAACGAGGCAACCGATCGCCGTGACGATCATTCCGCAAACATAAATCCTGCGCTTTCCAATCTTCTTCGCGAGCGGAACGGCAAGCAATGAGACGGGGCCGCCGACAATTGCGACCGTATTCATAATCGTGAGCTTTCCGATCGAGCCGAGCGCGTGCGTTGCATAATATGGATTCGACGTTGCAACGAACGCAAGTCCAGTCTGAACAATGAGTCCGCCGATGAAGAAAGCGATAATCGGCTTCAATTTAATGATTCTTAAAACATCCTTTGCTTTATATCCGGCATCCTTGAGCGGTTCGACTCGCTGATGAATGCCCGTGATTCCGCCGAGCGAGCACGAAAGGATGATTCCCATAGCAAGCAGATTCATAATATTATAGCCCTTGACGGAAGAGTTGAACTTTGCGAAAACAATAGGAGCTATGAGGTTGAGTCCACCGCCGAGACCGTAAGCAAAATTTTTTAGCATTGCAAGGAAATTTCGCTCCTCCATATCGTTTGTCATTACAGGAAGCATACTGTTGAGTGAAATGTCCATAACGGGGAAGGTCACACCGAGAAGCATATATGAAATATAGGCAACCATAACCTTCATCGAGTCAGAAACATATGCCGGACCCATCCATACCACGGCATAGTTCAAGGTGCAGATGATCGTTCCGACAATAAGAATCCGTCTGAATTTTCCGAACTTTGAGTTTGGCGCTCTATCAATGAAATAACCGATGAACGGGTCATTCACTCCGTCAAAAACTCTTGCGATTAAAAACATTGTTCCGACGACCTTTGCGTCCATACCGAGTGTGTCGGTATAGAAAATCGAAAGGTATGCGTTGACCATGGTCATTATAGGGATGTTTCCGAGGTTCACGAAGAAATATGACACGCGTTCCTTCCAAAGCGGCTTATTCCCGAGCTGAAGCGTGGCACCCAATCCGGAAAGCCTTGATTTCTTTTCTTGGTTTTCTTTCATTGTTATGACCGTTCCTTTCTGCTGCGTGTAAGGCACAAAAGGCTCGGAAAGCCTTGCACCGTAACACAGCATTAAAAATCTGTGTTGAGACATGCTTGAGAATTTATATTCATTGCAGAGTACGTGGATGTGAGTGGGCACAGCGAAAGCTGAACCGCATTGTTGTGTGTATCAGCTGCTCTTTCAAGCACAAATTACATTATTACTCCTATATTCAACAACGCATCTTTTCAATAAAAAGAAAAAGGCGGCAAAAATCATGATTCATCTTCCCTCTTCATCGGAATTGTAACATATCGTTGTGATTATTTCCACCACTTTCTGAAGAAAATATCTGAAATAGAAATCGCAATCAGCGCCTCGAAATACTGTATAAGACATTTCGAGGCGCTGTTCATTCTTTTCTATTTTAAATATTCCGGTCGAATGTCACCCCGCATTTGAATTTTATTTGCATATATTTATCATAATTCTTTTTATATTCTAATTTGTATTTTAATATATCATTACCTGAAAAATTATCTAGATACTTTTTATGAGTTTTGCTATCTAATAGTTCTTGATTTTCATTTTGACCATGTATTTCTACATAATTTTGCATAAAATTTTTTAATTCACCTACAGTAACTAATCTTCCGTTTATTTTGCATAAATTTTTTCCTGATGTATTTATTT
>CATYWI010000058.1 GCA_958414155.1 uncultured Anaerotruncus sp.
GGATGAACTACAGTATCCTTTTTTCGCTCCTGCCATGCCTTGAGAAACGTTTTCCGGGTATCGTCTCCGAGCAGCACAGCGCCGTTTTCCTTTACTGTGAAGTCGGAGCCTTTCACCTGACGCAGATTGATGAGCGAAAGCACAAAACGGTCGCACATTACGCTTCTGAATTCCTCCATGATATCAAGCGCGAGCGATTTTCGTCCCGGACGGTCTGTATGCATGAAACCGACAAACGGGTCAAGTCCTACCGATTGGAGAGCCGAGGCGCATTCGTTGGCAAAAATCGAATAGCAGAAGGACATCATTGCATTTACCGGGTCACAGGGATGTCGTCTTTCGCGGTTCGCAAAGTGAAAGTCTGCTTTGTTTTGAAGGATCATCACATCAAAGACCGAGAAATACCGGCTTGCGTTTACACCTTCCAGCCCGCGCAGTGTGTCAGTGTCTGTGGCGCTGCGTATCGCGGGTAGCGAATCCCGCAGATAGTCTGCGGCGGCACGTATCGCTTCACCATCGGAGGAAAGCGGATGATCGCGCAGAAAACGGTTGAGAACAGTGCGGGCATTTGCCGTTTTTGCGCCTATCATGTTGACGGCAACGGGCAGTGAACGCCGCTCATCGTCCGCAATGCGATATTGCTCACGCCGCAGAAGCACATTGCCGCGCTCCTCGCCTTCCACGCGGCACAGAAAGCGTCCGCCTGACGAGAAAAATGAAAGTCCTTTGCCTGATTCACAGATATGCCGCATAAGAGCGGGACTTGCACCCTGCCAACCGAAGGTCACGATGTTTTCAAGATTGTGTATCGGAACGCGTCCTATCTCGTTGTCCTTAAGGCGGACGACGACATTTTCACCGTCAAGCGACAGATATGCGTCCGGCGTTGTGACATACAGCGTGTTCAGCAGTTTTTTCATACGTTGTCCTCACCGTCTTTCCATATATCCTGCGTATATGCCGATGCCGAGCGGCATTTTTGCAGCCGCGGCAGACATATGTCTGCAAGAGAGCAGGCGCGGCATTTTGCGGTTTGCTTTACCTTGGGCGTATAGCCGCGGTCATACAGCGCGCGCATTTCGGTGAGCATGCGCTCGACTTCGTTGCGAAGCTCGGGACTCAGCGCGACAGGCTCGCGGCGCTTTGTTTCCATGTAATAGAGATACGCAGTCGGGATTGGCGGACAGCAAAGCATTTCTTCAAGGCATATCGCCTCGGCACAAAGCTGAAGTCTGTCCGCATCTATCTCTTTGGACCTTCCGCGCTTGTACTCGATGGGTGTCGGTAGCCACAGTCCGTCACGCCCGGCAAGAGGAACGCCGCCCGGATCGGCACGGAATTCAACGACGTCGCACTTGCCGACAATTCCGTACCGCTCGGAATGCACCGGTATGGCGCGGCTGACGATAAGTCCGCCGCGCTTTTCGGTGAATTCGGGATCGTCCGCCCTGTCGTGACGCAGACTGCCGTCTACCGTCAGGTAGTTGTCCGCCCATTGCATTTCAATGTGTATCAGCGCCCATTGCCTGCGGCAAAATGAGAAATGCTGTAATCCGGATATCAGCAGGTCGCCTTCATTCACTCCCGGCATGAGATGTGAACACCCTCGGGGCAGGCGGCTTCGTTTATGTTGACCTCGTAGTCCTCGTAGCCGCGTGCAACGTCTATGCCGTCACGACGCTTTACCGAGACAAGACCGAGCGTGCGGTGCGACGGAGCGTTTCCAAGTTCGGAATCATGTTTGAATATTATGAGTTTGCGGACAGCCATTTTTCCTCTTGCAGCCGAGTGATCGTTCTCAAACATGTTGACGATAGCGTTCCACAGCAGCTCAAGGTCGTCCTCGCTGAAATGTGTTACACGGCGTGCGAGATTGGCGGAAATAAAGCCGTCGGCGCGGTAAAGAGCGTATGGAACGATGTGCTTGCGCCCCATTTCGGTGTCTTTTTTTTCGTAATCGGCTTCCGTTGTGATGGCAACGCGGGTGATCGTGACCTCCTGCCTTACGATGGGGTCGATGCTGCGTGCAAAGCCGAGCTGAACGGGACCGCGCACCTGACCGCAGTTGAGCTTGTCCTTTACAAAGGTGGTCATAACGGCTCCGAAGGTGCGCACGTCGTAGAAATTGGAACACATGAAATCGCGCAGCTTTAAATCTATCTCGGGATCTTTTTTCTCAAGCTTTTTGCCCTCGCCGAGCACCGCCGAATAAGCGCGCTTATCGGAGGTGTTGAGCGGCACGCCGTCCTTGATGTAAATGCCGTAGCCGGGGGCGTCCTCCATTGTATCCTCAACATAATTGCGGATCTTGCGCTTCAGACACACGTCGGTAACGAGTCCCAGACCCGTTTCGGGGTCAATACGCGGCATATTTGCGGCGTCCGGGTCGCCGTTCGGGTTGCCGTTTTCAACGTCAAAAAGAATGGTGAATTCGTATCTGTTTTTAATTATCTCGCTCATGGTCATACCTCCGTGTTATCCTTGTTTGCTGATTTATTGTTTTTGGCTTCTTCGATATCTCTGAATTTTTTCTGGGTCTGATGGTAATAGCCGAGAAGAAAGAGTCCCTGCTCGGTGTTGTCAAGACGCGCGGGGAAGGGAACGCCGCCTTCAAGCTTGTCCATAAGACCGGCTATCAGCTTTGCGTCGGCTACGCTGCCGGATTTTGCAAGGTGATGGTTGGCGGTCTGGAGCATGCTGGGGAACACCAGCGCGGGCGTTGCGGCGGCGGATGTCATATACCGCTCTCTGATATTTGAGGAATTGTTTGCGCGATACTGCGCATTTTCCAGTGCGGCAAACAGCCGCCCGAGTACATACGCACGGTTTGTGCTTTCTTCGTTAAGCGCCATTGAAAGGACCTCCTTGTATGATCCACAGTTTTTATTTTTGAGAAGATATGCTTTTATGATCGCGGCTTTGCCGGATGATATCTCATGCTCCGCACGTATGCGGATGAGCACAGATTCATAAAGCGCTTCGGGATAACGCCAGTCATTGAGGATCGCGCTGAGCAGCGATCCGCCGAGCAGCGGCGAGACAGCCTTGGCACGGTTTTGAACATTCGGTGAGACGGTTTCGAGCAGTAGCCAATACGGAGTCAGATATTTGCGCTGTTTGTCTGACTTTTCGATCTCAAGCCGCCTGTAATGTGCCGCGATGTTGTCGATGAACCTGCCGAAGGTGTCGCGGTAAAAGAATCGCACCGAAAGCCTTGCGGAGTTCGGAGAAATGCCGAGGATGCAGAACGGCTTTTCAAGCGTTGCGGCGGAAAAATCAAGCGGTTCTCCGCGCAGTATGCGCTTCATTGCCGTGTTCAGCGTTTCGTCGTCATCACCACCGCCGTACAGAAAATCACCGAAGAAGTCTTCGCACGCATCGTCGGCATCGAGCGTCCACCAAACCACAGTGGCGTCACCCAGACGGGCGCGGTGCCGCCCGGAAATAAGATAATTCAGCGCCGATGTGTAGGCGTACATGGCATATCTGCCGACCGGAGCGTTCAGCCCCTGTCCGCCGTCCTTGCCGTAGGATTCAAAAGCGGGGGCGTTGAAGCCGATAAGATTTGCACCGCTTGATTGTGCACCTTCCACGCCCCTGATCTTGTCGTGCAGAATGGCGATCATGTCCTCCCGACCTGTAACAAGACATCTGCCGGTGACAGCGTTGTCATCACCGCTGTTGTATGCCGTGTCCCATGCGGCGGCGATCTCCGGATCGTCCATCATATATTGCCCGTCTTCGTCCGCAAAGGTCACGACCGCGCCCTTGTCAAGTTCGGCGGCAATGCCTTCGGGGACTCCGAGCGACGAAAGATCCGATGGCTGATGATTTTCAAAGAACCGGCGCAGTGTTTCTGCGGCAGACGAGCCGGAATTTTTCAGGATGCTAAGATGCAGCTCACGGGCGGCTTCGAATTTCTGCTGTGCCTTGGCGTCGGTGAGAGAGGCTCCGAGAAGATATGCTGCCGTGTCGCACAAAAAGTTTGCGCGTATACCTGCCGTGCGAACAACAGGCGCAGGTACAAACAGATTCTGCGGTACCGAGACGGTCTTCTTGCCGCGCACCTCGTCCTTTTTCAGGCTGACGATCGTTTTTATGCTGCCGTCCGGACGCAAAAGCACCGCATAGCTCACGCGCACAACGCTCCATCCGGGACGCTTGAGTTCTCCTTTGGCTTCAAGTGCTTCGTAATAGGAAACGAGAGAGGAAAGTATCATTGTAATATCTCCTTTCCCGCAACGTCCATCACGCCGTTCTTCAGCTCTGCGTGGAAAAACATCGGATATATACCTTCATCCGTGTAATCCATGTCGTACAGCATGATGCCGAGGTCGCGCGATTCGCCGATAGGCTCCGGCGGGCGAGAATCGGGTGTCAGCAACTCAAAAGCGGCAGGGAATTCCTTGCAGCCGAAATATGGATTGGCAAAACATCTGCCGCGCCGCGCGCGGTTGCAGAAGATCGCGTAGAATTTGTCCTCGCTGTCCTCCGCACCCATTTTTTCGGGTATCACATCAAAGTTGGCTTCAATGACATATGAGACATCACGCAGCACCGTTGCGGCGCGTTGGGCTATCGCGTCGCGGCGGTCTATGAAGATGGGCTTTTCCGATCCGTTTGCGGCGGCAAGCAGATCGGTGGCAAGTATCTTTTTGGATACCTCGTTGCGTCGTATGTTGGTGAAGCGTATCGGTTTTTCGACTATAATGCGCTTCACGCACCACCGAAGCCCCGGATGATAGTAGATGGCGTCAAGTATTCCGCGCGCGGCAGACGGCGTCATAACGTCGTAGCTGTAACGCTCGACCTTCAGCTCCGGACGGCTGAAAAGGGCATAGTCGCCGAATACTCGGAGTCTTATGGGTTCCGGCATCGGATCACCTCCGTATATTTTTCATTATTTTTATGGTTCAAAGATTCACAGCGTCGGTTTACATGAGCAGTGCTTCTCCGGTTTCGCGGAATGTCAGCCCGCAGTGCGGGTCATACCATGACGGATCCTCAAGCACGGATATCCCGCCATACTCCTGTGACAGAACTCCGGCTTCGCGCAGCTTTTTGTATTCGTTTTCGTAAACCGAAACAGAGTCGCGCCCGGCGCGGCGGAGAAGTCCGCGGTTCAGTCTGCCGCTTCTTACGGCGGCGCATACATCGCCGTTTTCACTGTTCGGGATAAGTATCTGCTTCTGATCCTTTGCTATGTAGCGGAAGCGCTCGTCGATCTCGCGGTACCAAAGCCCGCGGTGTCCTTCCTCGCGCTGATTTATGAGAGGGAGAATATCTTTTTCGTCCAGTTTATCCTTCACCTCGGACGGACTGACCGTATATAGCCGTTCGAAGTATGCGTGTATGGCTTCCGGCAGTGAAATATCGCCGTAAAGCTCGCATATCCGTTCTGTCATTGCGGAGACTGCCGAGAAGCGTTCGGAAGGCTTTTCTCGCGAAAAAACGTACACAATGCTTTCATCTGTCCCGCGCCGTCCCTCGCGGTTGCAGCGTCCGCCTGCCTGAATTATCGAATCAAGCCCCGCCATCTCGCGGAAAACGGTTGGAAAATCCACATCCACACCGGCTTCGATAAGCGAGGTGGACACCACAAGGCACTTCTCGCCGCGCCTTAGCCGTTCCCGGACCGCTTCTATGCTTTGCCCGAGGTGCGCCGGAGTCATATAGGTCGAAAGATGAAACACGCCGTTGCCCTTCAGCGCCTCATAATAGCTCCGCACGCCCTTGCGTGAATTAAGAACGCAGAGCGCCGAGCCTGCCGCACTAATCATTTCACACACGGCGTCATCACTGCATTTTCCGAGCATACGATAACGCGCGCGGGCAAAGTCGGGGTACATGCGTGCGGTGTCCGGGCAGATATCACGCGCTGTGATACCATTATCATCAAGCAGACGTTCGAGCGCGGGCTGAGTCGCCGTGCAGAGAACAGCGGTACAGCCGTAATTTTTTACAAGCTCGGAGACGGCACGCATACACGGCCGCAGCAGCTCCACGGGGAGCATCTGAGCTTCGTCAAAAATTATAACGCTGTCTGCAATGTTGTGCAGCTTACGGCAGCGGGATGAGGCGGCTGCATGCAGAGATTCAAAAAACTGCACGTTCGTCGTTACCACTATCGGTTTATCCCAGTTTTCGGCGGCAAGCTCGGCAGGTGAACGCTCGCCGTATTCTCCCACTGCGCCGTGATCGGCGGTGCTGTAATGACCGAGCACGTTGCGTTCCCCGAATATATTTTCAAAAATGCCGACCGTCTGCCTTATAATGCTGATGTACGGGATAACGTATATTATCCGCTTCATGCCGTGCGTCCGCCGATGGTCAAGCGCAAACGCCATAGACGACAGCGTTTTTCCGCCGCCTGTCGGAACGGTAAGCCGGAATATCCCTTTATCCGATACTGCGGCGCTTCGGCATGCGGTTAGAATTTTGGCACGGTTATCATTGAGCTTTCCGCTTTTTCCGGAAAAGCTCTCTTTCATATAATGCTCAAACCGACCGGTCAGAACTTCAAAAGGCTCTCCGCCGTCGCGCATAGCGTCATTACCGGACATAAATGCCTCGGTATCAAGAAAATCGGCGTCCACAAGTGATGAAAACAGCATCCTGCCGAGGAACTGATAACTGTACCGGTCGTGAAAAGCCGCAGACAGCTCGCTTACCTCGGGAATTTCTCCAAGCTCCGCACGGTAAGCGTAAAAGTCATCCCCAAGCGCCCGACGGCGCTTGAGCTTTGCCATAAATGTGTCGCCGTCCTCGGTGTCCAATTTATTGCCTTGGTCGGGAAGACCGGTGTGGTGCCCCGCGATCGCAAACGCAAGCAACATATCGGCGTTGCTCCGGCGCTGTGCGGCTCTTTCGGCAAAGAGACGCATCCCGGCGGAGGAATGCTCGTATTTTCCGCCCGCGCCACGGAGGCGTGCCTGAAACGCGGGAGCATATTTACCCACATCGTGAAACAGACCCGCCGCGTATGCGGCGGCACCGAAGCCGAATACCGAGGCGGCTTCTTTGGCACGTTCGGCTGTTCCTTTTGCATGTTCTTCGATGGTCTGCATGCGTCCGTCGGGCGTGGTGTGCGCATAGTATTTTTCGGATGTCATTTGTTCCTCCCGGCATTGTGTGCATGATATATAAAATATATCTTACGTATCGGCATGTTCTTGTATATATAATATCATATTTCGACAGGATTTGCAATAGATTATCACAATAAATCATAAACTTTTTATGCGATGGAAAATACAACACAAATTGTTGCCGGTATACTTTTTGGGAAGCGGGA
>CATYWI010000059.1 GCA_958414155.1 uncultured Anaerotruncus sp.
ATGCTTTCCTTCATGCCACGCCGACGCGCGAAAGGGAATTAACGAGGATATCCTCGATCATACGGTGACCCTCTGCGGTAGGATGGATACCGTCGTCGCAGATGAGCGATTTGAAGGCGTGAGTGTAAAGAAATTCCTCGCGCAGATCCAAGAGCGGAAGCGAGCAATCGTCTGCAAGCTGCTCGACCGCACGGTTGTATCCCTCATGCCAACGGTAAAGCATGTTGACATCGCCGAGCCATGAAAGGATGTTGTCATACGACAGCCCGCGGCTGATGAAATTCATGTATTTTGTGGCGTCGATGGGGACCAGAGAGGTCAGCATAACATTTCCGCCGGCAGACCTTGCAAGCGATATCGCCTCGCGGTAAAGCGCACAAAAGCGCCCCATTTCTATTTTGGGCTTGTGCTTTTCCTCGGGATGCTCCGAGACCTCGCGCCAGTCGTACGCACAGTCGTTGCCGCCGAATTCAAGCATTACGGTCGTGCCTTCAAAGGACATTCCGCGGTCGAGCGCGCGTTTCATGCGTTCAAGTCCCGCATCGATGGTCGATCCCATGTGGCAGCAGCGTGTAAGCTCTATCCCGCGTTCAGCCATGCGCGCCTCAAGCGCTCCGCCGTACAGCTTGTATCTTCCGCGCACGCCGTCGTCGTTATACATTACGCCCTTAAGCACAGAATCTCCGAATATAATTATGCGATCGTTCATATCCAAAATCCTCCCTTGCGCAGCGTGGCTGCCTTATGTCGAAACAGACCGAATTACGGTCGGTTGAAAAATTTACAAACTGATAAGTCAGGCGGGTTGCATTTGCCCCAGCAATGTGATATCATTATATATGTAGAGTTGACTTTTGACAACACACGGGCAGGCTACCGCTGTAAACAGGGCGTTACCGGGCGATAATCTGACAGTAGAAAGCCACTCTACCGGCAGTAGAGTGGCTTTTTAGAACCATATAAAGGATTATTTGTTAATGAAAGAGATAAAACAGAACATTGCGGATAATCTCTCCAAGCTGCGCACGTCCGCGGGGATAACGCAGGCACAGCTTGCAGAGAGTCTTAACTATACAGATAAAGCGGTTTCAAAATGGGAGCGCGGTGAATCGGTCCCGGATATAACCGTTCTTAAAAAAATAGCCGACCGCTTCGGCGTGACCGTTGACTGGCTCATAACCGATCACGGAAACAACGCGCCCGCGCCGGACAAGGCGGCGCAGCATGCCCGGCGGTATAATCATCTGCTGATAACGTTGCTTGCGGTCGTCTGCGTGTGGTTCGTGGCAACAGCGGTGTTCGTTGTGCTGGGAGGTCTGGATATTTCGCACAAGTGGCTCGTGTATATCTGGGCTGTGCCGGTGTCTATGATAGTTCTCGTGGTTTTCAATTCGATATGGGGAACCTACAAGAGCAACTTTGTTTTTATTTCGTTGCTTGTGTGGACCGTTCTTGCCGCGATATATATAACCATAATAACTATTGCGAATTGGAACTTCTGGCTTATATTCCTTGTGGGTATTCCGCTGCAGCTTGCAACTATATTCTGGTCGCAGATCGTGCGTATAAGCAAAAATCTTCTGCGGCAGAACAAAGCCGTATAAAACGGGTGGTAAAAAATTTTACCACCCGTTTTTTACATTACCGGTCATATCGTGATGCTTACATCTTCGCCGATATTTACCGAAACGATATTTTCACCTTGCTTTTTTCTGTGCCTTATAATCCGGAACATTTTTGCCATCGTGCGCACCTTTATACGCGAGCGGCTTCCTTTTTGGCGCAATTCACGGTTCATTCTGAAGGCCGCCGCCGGCGCGGAGAGCGGACCCCGAGCAATAAAGTTCGGGCATGAAAGCTTCAGGCTGTTGCCGTTGCCGGTTTTTATATTTATACGCATGGCTTATTCTACGAAAATATCGACATGTACTTCGTTTTCAACGTCTGCTTCAAGTATTTTTCCCAGCACGCCCTTTTCCGCAAGGCTTACGACATGGGCGGCTATTTTGTTCATATAGATGTTTTTCAGCCTTTCGTCTTTGTCGCCAAGCTCGATAAATGCAGATACCGCATTCGCCTCAAGCGCGACCTTTACAAGTTGATTCCGCTCAACCAAACGTTGTTTTTTCGCTCAACCGGTGGTTGAGCCGGGCTTTTCTATACCGTACGGGGCTGCCGTGCGTTTGCGCGGCAGCCCCGTGTTTCATTTTTATATCTGTTTCCATGGCTGCGGACAGTCCGCGACCGCCGGAACGGTTGAAAGCGCGTTCGGTTTAAGCTTTATCGCTTACCTGTGCTGTTTTCTTTTTGGCTGCGGTGCGGACGATAAGGTATGTCAGCGCGCCCACCACGCATCCGGCGGCAAGTGCCGCGACAAATATCATGAGAACTATACCGACAAGCGCTCCGGCATCAAAGAAACCACGTCCGTCACCGGGGTAGCTGATGATACCGAACATACGCAGTGCGGAATAAATACCGGCGATAAAAACAAAGATGGAAGGGCATAGCCGCGGCAAGGTCTTCTTTACCTTCAGTAAAAGAACGAACTGTGATGCGAAGCCGACAATGAAGCAGGCGGCGATAATGAGCCTGAAAGCCATCCCGTTTGTCCTTATCTTATTTCAAGCATGGATTCATCCCACATTGCGGGAGCCTTGTAGCCCATGAGATTTACCATTGTTGCGGCGACGTTGGAAAGACCGAACGTTCCCTTGTCCTCGCGAAGTCCGAGGTCCTTACCGCTTGCATTGTAGAGAATGCAGGGAACGCGGTTGAGCGTGTGCGAGGTTTTGGGCTTGTAACTGCCGTCGGCGTTCTTCTTGGGTTCGTGAGTCTTTTTGTCAAGCTCCGCCATTTCATCGGCGTTTCCGTGGTCGGCTGTGATGATAGCGACTCCGTGCAGGCGCTCCACAACGGCAAGCAGTCTGCCAAGCTGAAGGTCAAGAGCCTCCATCGAACAGATGGTCGCCTCAAGCGAGCCGGTGTGACCTACCATATCGCCGTTCGGGAAGTTGACGCGCAGATATTTGTACTTGCCGGACTCAAGGCACTCGATGAGCTTGTCGGTTATCTCGGCGCACTTCATCCACGGGCGCTGTTCAAAGGGAACGACATCGGAGGGGACCTCGATATATGTCTCAAGCTCTTCGGAGAACTTGCCGGAGCGGTTGCCGTTCCAGAAGTATGTCACGTGTCCGTACTTCTGAGTTTCGGATATCGCGAGCTGCGAAATGCCGGTCCCCGCAAGATACTCACCGAGAGTATTTGTGATTTCGGGCGGATTGACAAGGTATTTTTTCGGAATGTGCAGGTCGCCGTCGTATTCAAGCATACCGGCGTATACAACATTGGGAACTCTTACGCGGTCGAATTTATCAAAATCACCCGCGGGAGCGTCAAAAGCGCGGGATATCTCTATCGAGCGGTCGCCGCGGAAGTTGTAGAATATCACGCTGTCACCGTCTTCGATCGTGCCGACGGGCTTGCCGTCCTCGGCGATAACAAACGCGGGAAGATCCTGGTCTATAACGTGAAGCTCGTCACGGTAGGTCCTGACAGCCTCGGCGGCGGATGCGAACTGTCTTCCCTCGCCGAGCACATGGGTGTGCCAGCCGCGCTCTACCATTGCCCAGTTTGCCTCGTAACGGTCCATGGTGATCTGCATTCTGCCGCCGCCGCTGGCGATCTTTATATCGAAATCGGGTGCGCGCAGACCGCTCATAAACTCCTCAAATGGCTCGATGTAGTCAAGCGCCGAGGTCTCGCCGACGTCTCTGCCGTCAAGCAGGATGTGCAGACGCACACGCTTGATTCCTTCTTTTTTCGCCTCAACGATCATTGCTTTGAGGTGATCTATGTGGGAGTGTACATTACCGTCGGAGAACAGACCGAGGAAGTGAAGAGTGCTTCCGTTGCTTTTTACGTTGGCTATAAGTTCGCCCCAGGTCGCGGATGTGAACATTTTGCCGCTTTCTATCGACTGCGAAACGAGTTTTGCGCCCTGCGCGAATACCTGACCGGAGCCGAGAGCATTGTGACCGACCTCGCTGTTGCCCATATCATCGTCGGTGGGCAGACCTACCGCAGTTCCGTGCGCCTTGAGCGTGACCATCGGGCGTGTTGCCATGAGTTTGTCGAGCGTGGATGTAAACGCGCGGCTGACAGCGTTGGTGGGACCTGCGGGAGCGATACCCACACCGTCCATAACTATGGTGAGAACGGGACCTGCCACGCCCTCAAAATTTTCAAGCCTTTCGAGCTTTTTCTGATTTTCCATTGTCTTTTCGATTCCTTTCACGGATATTCCGGATGATGTCCGGAACATAATTTCACATTATATAGTATAACCGATTTCGTATTTTTTTCAAGTCCTTTGGCGGAAAAAATTGAAAAAAGATATTCCCGGGCGCACGCAGGTTGACATTGCGCCCGCGTTGTTATATAATTTAGGCGGAGGATATTCAGATGTTCGGACGTTTTTGCGATTCATACAGGAATAAAAAAGTATATGTCATGGGGCACGAGCGTGCGGATTTCGATACGCTCGTTTCGGCGTATCTTATGAGCAGATGGCTTTCGCGCTGCGGAGTCGATGCCGAACCTGTGATGCCGGATACCGCTCCCGCACCGGATGATGTGCCGCAGTCCGTAATGCTATGGCACGGTGTCGATGTCAGCGGATGGACGCGTGCCACGAGCCTTGGCGCCGACAGCGGAGTGCTGTTTCTTGTTGACTGCCATACGCCGTGCATACCGCTGTCGGTCGCCGCGGTCATAGATCATCACCCCACCGCCGAGCCGATACCGGTGCCGGAGGAGTTCTGCGTTGACCGCGCGGCAAGCTCCTGCGCGCTTCTGGCATACCGCATCGCGAAGGCGGACGGGATAGATATCACCGACGACGAGGAGATACTCACCGTGCGGTCGGTGTACATGGATACTCAATCACTGCTTTCCGCAAAGTTCGATCCGGCGGACAAACCGTGGCTTGAGGCAATGATAAAAAAGCACAGGCTTGACGCCGGCGACCTGCAACACCGCGGGCTGTGCTTTGCCGATCTTTCGCGCCGTCCGGAGGAGCTTGCGCTTGACTGGCTGAAATATTACACGATAGCGGGGAAGAAGTGCGCCTCGAGCCATATTCAGGCGGAAAATATACCGGATGCGATCATTGATGGCGCGGTGCGCTTTCTCACAGACCGCCGTCGCGCGGAAGGGATAGATATATGGATCTTCTTTGTTGCCGAACCGCTCGCAGGCAAGTCGCGCGTGATAGAGCTGTCGGACAGTGGCGTGAGCGAGCGAAGATATGAAAGATTTTTGTCGCGCTCAAAGGACATAATCCCGGAACTTGAACGAAGATTGTCGCAAGGGCTTGATTTTTAAGCTCAAAAGGGGTATAATATATCTATTGAAAAACATTTACCGCTTCCCGCGCATTGCGGCGGGAGGCAAGGAAAGGCGAAGATAAAATGTCAGAATGCACACATGATTGTTCAAGCTGTTCCGCAAACTGCCCCTCCAAGGGTAAGAGCGCCCCTCAGGATTTTCACGAGGCGCCCAATGCGCTCAGCTCAATAAAAAAGGTAGTCGGAGTCGTAAGCGGTAAGGGCGGCGTCGGCAAGTCTCTTGTCACCTGCATGACCGCTGTGCTTATGCAGCGGCGCGGATACCATGTCGGTATACTTGATGCCGATGTTACCGGTCCCTCCGTCCCCAAGGCGTTCGGCGTTCATGCCGATGTTACCGGCGACGAGCACGGACTTATCCCGCCCAGAACCAAGACCGGTATCGATATCATGTCGGTCAACCTGCTTCTTGACGATGAAAAGCGCCCCGTCGTGTGGCGCGGACCTGTCATTGCGGGCACGGTAAAGCAGTTCTGGACAGATGTGATCTGGGACGACATCGACCTTTTGCTGGTTGACTGCCCGCCCGGAACGGGAGACGTGCCGCTCACGGTGTTCCAGACTATTCCGCTTGACGGCATAATCATCGTTTCAAGCCCTCAGGAGCTTGTGTCGATGATAGTCTCAAAGGCTGCAAACATGGCAAAGATGATGGATATCCCGGTGCTCGGTCTTGTTGAGAACATGAGCTACGCCGTTTGCCCCGATTGCGGCAAGCGCATAGACATATTCGGCGAGAGCCATATCGATGAGATCGCCGATGAATTCGGCTATGACCTGTTGGCGCGTATGCCGCTCGACCGCCGCCTTGCGGCGCTCTGCGACCGCGGCGCACTTGAGCTTATGGACGACAAGACGGATTATCTTGACGCCGCCGTCGATACTCTTGTGAAAAAGCTGGGACTGGAAGAAAAATAAATTCCGCATACAGTGACACTGCCCGGCTGACGCGCAACGCGCGTCAGCCGGGCGCTTTTATAATTAAAGCGTGAGTTCGTGATTTTTCTTAACACTCTGTCTATTGACAGTACTGTCATACTCATTTATAATTATATCATAAAGATGAAAACAAAGGAAGTGATTTCGTGAAGCAGCGGAAAAAGCGCCCTGGCAAAGCGCGGGTGGGGAAAATAGTGGTTTCGGTCATCTCGGTCTGTCTGTTTTTTGCCGGAATGGCGGCTGTTGCGGTGCTTTCTCTCAGCGGAGCCATGAAGTCGTCCGGCAAAAGTCGTGTAATCTCCGCCGATGAAGCGGAAGAACGCGGCGGCTTTGATTGCATTCTCGTGCTCGGCGCAGGCGTGCGCCCCGACGGTTCGCCGTCCGATATGCTGCGCGACCGCGTAAAGACGGGTATCGAGCTTTATGACGGCGGTGCTTCGGCGCGTTTGCTCATGTCGGGCGATCACGGCAGGCGCGATTACGACGAGGTGAATACGATGAAGCGCATTGCCGTTGAAGCGGGTATCGACCCGGATGCGGTCTTCTGCGATCATGCCGGATTTTCCACGTATGAAAGCATTTACCGCGCCAAGGAAATATTCGGCGCGGAACGCATTCTTATCGTAACTCAGGAATATCATCTTTACCGTGCGCTTTATGTGGCGCGTAAATTGGGGCTTGACGCATACGGCGTAAGCGCCGACAGGTACGCGTACCGCGGTCAGTCGTACCGCGATCTGCGTGAGAGTGTGGCGCGCTTCAAGGACTTCTTTACTGCACAGCTCAAGCCGGAGCCTACCTATCTCGGCGATGCGATTCCGCTGTCGGGAAAGGGAAGCTTCACAGACGGCTGACATCATATTATAAATGATTTATAAGGAGTGGTTACATCATGGTCA
>CATYWI010000060.1 GCA_958414155.1 uncultured Anaerotruncus sp.
GGGCGGCGCTTTCGCATAAATTCGGCTATCGCGGTCTTATCGTTTTTATCGACGAATGTGTGAATCTTTACAAGATCCCCAACCGTGTGGCGCGCGAAAACAATTATGAAAAGATACTTGCCATGTTCAACGATACCTGCCAGGGACGCGCGCCGTATCTTGAAATAGTTCTCGGCGGCACGCCGCAGTTTCTTGAGGATACACGGCGCGGACTTTACAGCTACGAGGCACTGCGCTCGCGGCTTTGCGACAGCCGCTTTCAGACGGCGGGAGTCAAAAACACGGTCGGTCCCGTGCTTCGTCTTGCACGTCTTGGGGATGATGAGCTTCTGGCGCTCATTGTGCGTATTACGGCGCTCCACTCGCGTTATTACGGCGTTCCGGCGCGTATAACTCAGGATGAGCAGCTTGAATTCCTGCGCATATGCCTTTCTCGCGCGGGTGCCGATATAATGATAACTCCGCGTGAGATGCTGCGCGATTACATGACGGTGCTGAACATTCTGATGCAGAATCCGGACAAGAACTTTGCCGATATCGCATCGGCGGTAACGCTTACGCACGACGGAGCGCCCGCGAGGGAGGAAGCACTGCCGGAAAAGGCAGCCGATGGTACTGCCGACAAAAAAGCCGATTTCGATCCGGCTGATATTGATTTCTGAACCGAAAAATGAACGATAACGAGATATTTGAGCGCTTCCCGGATTTTATCCGTGAATATATCTATTCGCATTCATGGGATTCGCTGCGCGCGGTCCAGATAGCGGCGGCAAAAAGCATTTTCGGGACCGAGAATAATCTGCTCCTCACTTCGTTTACCGCATCCGGAAAGACCGAGGCGGCATTCTTTCCCGTACTGTCCCTTTTGTGGGAGGACATGCCGCGCACGGTCGGTGTGCTTTATATCGCGCCGCTGAAAAGCCTGATAAACGATCAGTTCGGCAGAGTCGGGGAGCTTTTGGACATGACCGGCATCCCGGTGACGCACTGGCACGGAGACGTTGCCGCGTCGCACAAGAAGAAACTGCTTGAGGAGCCGCGCGGCGTGCTTCAGATAACGCCGGAATCGCTTGAATCGATGCTGATAAATCGGTCGAACGATATCCCGCGCATATTCGGAGATTTGCGTTTTGTTATAATCGATGAGATACACACGCTTACGGGCAGCGACCGCGGTAATCAGATAATCTGTCAGCTTTGCCGCATCGCGGGACTCATAGGACATTCGCCGCGGCGCATAGGGCTTTCCGCGACTGTGGGCGATCCTGAGCGCGCCGCCGCATGGCTTTCAGCCGGGAGCGGACGCGACACCGATATACCGGCTATCCCGCCCGAAAAGCTGCGCTGGCGGCTTGGCATGGAGCATTTTTATATTCAGAATCCCGCATATGACCAGACAGCCGAACGGGCGCAGAATATGTCCCTGCCGGATGCGGAGCACGCTCCTTCCGATGACGAAGAGGCTGGGGCGCTGGCAGAGATTGACGCGGGGTACGAGTTCCTATATGATTGCGTAAAGGATAAGAAGGCGCTGGTGTTTTCAAATTCCCGCGAGGAAACGGAGTATGTGACCGCTACATTGCGCCAGATCGCAAAAAAACGCAATGAACCGGATGTTTTTCTCATCCACCACGGCAACCTTTCCGCGGCGCTGCGGGAGGAAGCCGAGTTGAAAATGAAGGATGACGATATCCGCGCCGTGACCTGCGCCACCGTCACGATGGAGCTTGGCATAGATATAGGCAGGCTTGAACGCGTGGCGCAGAACGGAGCGCCAAACTCGGTAACGAGCTTTCTGCAACGCCTCGGGCGCTCGGGCAGGCGCGGTCAGCCGCCGGAGATGATGATGGTCTTCCGCGAGGAGGACGCACTGCCAAACACACCGCTGCCTCAGCTCATTCCGTGGGAGCTTCTTCGCGCAATCGCGATAGTTCAGCTTTACATTGAGGAACGCTTTATCGAGCCGCCCGGACATAAAAAAATGCCGATGAGCCTTGCGTTTCATCAGACACTTAGCGTGGCGGCGGCATCCGGAGAGCTGCGCCCGCGCGAGCTTGCCGAGCGTGTGCTTGCGCTCCCGCCTCTTGCGGAGATTACGAAAGAGGACTACCGCACACTTCTGATCTCTATGTGCGAAAACGATTTTCTTGAGGTCACCGACGAAAAGGGGATCATAATCGGACTTGCCGGCGAGCGGCTGCTTTCGTCATTCAAATTTTATGCGGTGTTCAAGGACAGCGAGGATTACACCGTGCGGTGGAAGTCGGACGAGATCGGTACGATAACCACGCCTCCGCCGGTCGGCGACCGATTCGCTCTCGCCGGCAGAGTGTGGGAAGTTGAGGAGCTGGATGTGCGACGCAAGCTGATATATGTCCACCCGGTAGAGGGGAAAATGGAGATATCGTGGCCCGGCGACTACGGCGAGATACACACGCGGATACTCGAGCGTATGAAGCGGGTCCTGGAGGAGGATGCGGTTTATCCGTATCTCAAGCCAAATGCCGTCAAAAGGCTTGCGGTCGCACGCAGACTTGCCCGAAGCACGGGAATGCTCAGGCGGTCGATAGTCCACCTCGGAGGATATTCATGGTGTATATTCCCATGGCTCGGTACGCGGTCGTTCAGGACGTTGAGACGCTATATCGCGGCGAACGCTCATGATTTCCGCATAAGCGGTATTGAATATGAGGGGTGTTACTACATCACATTCAAGATGGAGGGCGCAAACGACTATGACCTTGCGCGCGGACTGGCAAAAAAGGTCGCCGCAGAGGGTATAGACTGCTCAGCACTCGTCGGTGAAGGGGAATGCCCTGTGTTTGAAAAATACGACGACCATGTTCCGCCGTCGCTTCTGCGCCGCGCATATGCCGCGGACAAGCTCACACCGCATGAGGCTGAGAAGCGGATCGAGGAGATATTCCGGGAATATTCGGACGAGGCGCTTTGATTTTACGATAATAAAAGAAGATCCGGGGTTGTGCATTTGCGCAACGCCGGATCTTTATATGTTGTTGGTGTTCGATGTATCATCGAATTCGCATCCGCGTATCAGATAATCGATCGATACATTGAAGTAATCGGAAAGTGCGATCAGCATGGAAATGTCCGGGCTTCGTTTTCCGTTTTCGTAATATGACAATGCCTCGCGGCTTATATTCATATCCATGGCAACTTTTTGCTGGCTCAAGCCTCTTTTTTTGCGAATTTCCCGCAGACCCTTCATAACATCTCCCGCAGATTTATTGTTTCAAATAGCTTCATAATAATATTTTATCATTATTCAAAAGAATATATGTGACAAATTGTTACTACGGCTGAGGTGATAGGTATATCGAAGCACTGGAGGCTTGCAGTTCATACGTAACAAATTGTTGACTATAATTTTGAGCGGAGTGATGATATTGAATTTTGTTTGCAAAAAAAGCAGGAAACGTGTTGACTTTTTCAGAATACTGTGATATAATCGAATGTAACAAATTGTTACACTTAATTAATGTGATGTAACGGACAGAAAAAGTCGCATAACAGTGTGGGAAGGCTGAAAAATGACAGCTCTGTCGGTTACCGTAGCATCGGAAGATACCGGCATTGTAAGTGTGACGTAAAAACGCAAAAAGGAGAAAAAACTATGGAACACGAAAAACAAACAGTAGCCGTAAAGCATTTACTCGATCTCGAAACACGCGCCGAAAGTCTGAGGGAGACACTTGACTGTGCTCGCGCGGAAACATTTGATGTGCCGCATCCTGTTGTGCCTGTAAAACAGACTGCCGAATTTATCGAGCCGCCTATCAAGGAAGGTTCCCGTTTTAAGTGGTGGAGCGTGCTGGTCCCGATTGCCGTATCCTTTGTATTGAATATACTGGTGCATAATGCGTTCACAAGTTTTTTGTCATTTTTGGCTTTTCCGGTTTGGCCTTTGGTATACTATTTTGCGATTTATCGTTCGAGAAAGGAAAAAAACATAGAGAAAATACGGAATTCGGAGGAGTATCGGAAACAATACGGAGCTGCGAAAGCAGAGACCGATGAAAAACAAAAGAAATTTGATTCGGAGTATGCCGCCGCCAAAGAAACATATGATACTGTGACTGTACCGCAATACCGCGCCGAGTATGAGATGTGGGAAAAGTCGAGAAACGACAGAATAGCTTCCGCGGAAAGCGAACTTTCCGAGGTGTCCGCAGAATTGGCGGGAGTGTACGAAGAAACACGTCTGGTTCCGGTGCAATATCGTACTATCTATGCTTTGCAGTATGTCTACGATATGATGTCAACTTCCGATTGCGATATCCATCGCGCCATAGACAGCTTTGACAAAAGCGAACAGCGCCGGCTTGATGAAATGCGTCTGCACGAGCAGCAACAAGCAAACTCGCTCGCAGAGGAGCAAAATGATCTGCTCGATCGTCAGAACAATATCGCAGCTAAAGCAAGACGGGATGCCAATATTGCGGCGATCGTCGGGACTGTGCAAAGACACAACACCAACAAGACTCTCAAAAAGTGGTTGGGGGATTGATTGTTCGGAGCTGTTATAAGCAGGACTTTCAACAGATTTTCCAAAAGGACGGGTGAAAACTCAATTTGAGTTTCCGCCTTCAAAAACGCCGGCATCCCGGCGGGATTTTTTGAGGTGCTGTTAAAAACATCGTTTTTTAACAGCACCTTTTGCTTTATCTCCGTTGATTCTTATCCATAAGATCAAATGCGGCGGTGCCGCATATAACTATCAACAGAGTCATCATTATGTATTCCAGCATCGGGGCGTAGTAATCGACCGCGCCGAGCGGATCCACGGCAATCGCGGGGGCGAGCCGCGCGATAAGCGCCGCGCTTACTATTACTGCGGCGCTCACCCCGCAGGAGAACACCGTCATCGCTTCACGACTCAGCTCGCTTATCGCCGCGCTGAGGCTTATTCCCCTTCTTTTCTTCATTAATCCGATCCTCACTGCATAAAATAATGAATAAATATCCGTTTTTAAAAATCTCGAAAAGCTATCGTTAATATACAGACATATTTTGTGTATCTTCACCTTATTGCTATTATATCATAAAAACAAGAAAAATCAAGAGGAAATAAAAAGGATACGCGGGAATATATGCGTCAAAAATGTTTTATATTCGCTTTTTATCCGAGGATAATAAATCTAAAAAAAGCGATTTTTATGCATTATTTGATGTACGTTTCATGATTACATCGGATATTCTGGGAGAATAATACATATAAAGCTCTGTCAGAGATTACTTGGGGGTAAATTTTCACAAAAAATCGACCGGATATTGCAATGTAAAATATGAACAAAACAATGATAGTATATTTCTCACAAGGCGAAGTTTGTGAACACACAATGCAAAATGTCGATGCTTACAGATTATGCGCCATATTGAAGAAAGGAAGTTCCCGTTGGATGAATGGGAACGCAGGAGAAAACCATGAAAAAACTCATCAGATCAAAAAACCAAAGCCGTGCAGGCTACCGCAGCATTTCACAGATCCGCGGCAGGGTACAGTCGGTTTGCGGACGTGATGCTTGCTATCGTCTTTACGAAGTCCGTCGGAACGGCGTAAGGTCCTATGCCGTGAATGTATCATATTGCGGTGAAAGCGCAACGCGCGGGCTTGGCTGCGGCAGACGCACGGCGCTTGGGATTTTTGAAGCTCTTACACGCGGATGCGTGACTCCCGTAACGCTCGGGGATGTTGTTTCGGATTGGGAGTATTCCGATCTTATTGAAGCCTAGGACGAATTGAAGCGGCATTCCTCTTTACAAATGCTCATGTATGTGCTAAAATAATTATAGCAAAATGCCGTGGCATCCTTATATGCCGTACACGGTGAAAGGCAGGTTATTTTTCAATGAGATGTCCCAACTGCGGCTGCCTTGAAAGCCGCGTGATAGATTCGCGCCAGAATATCGACGGCAACAACATACGCCGCCGCCGCGAGTGCCTGAACTGTCAGAAGCGCTTTACCACATTTGAGGTGATAGAGTCAGTCCAGCTCGTCGTCATAAAGAAAAATGGCACGCGCGAGCTTTTTGACCGTTCAAAATTGCTTTCGGGGCTTCTGAAGGCATGTGAAAAGCGCCCTGTGAATGCCGAGCAGATAGCGACTGAGATCGAATCCGAACTTCAGAATTCACTCAGGCAGGAGATCCCGTCGGGGGATATAGGCGAAATGGTAATGCGTCGGCTGAAGGCTGCCGATGCCGTCGCCTATGTGCGATTTGCATCGGTATACCGTGAATTCAAGGATATTGAGACCTTCATACGCGAACTGAATGATATAAAGCGTGAGCCGGAGGAAGCCTCCGACGGCGCCTTTGCGGAACACGCGGAATGAAAAACGGGTGGAACCCGTGGCACGGGTGCCACAAGCTGAGCGAGGGCTGCGCCAATTGTTATGTTTACCGCATAGACGACAGATATGAGCGGGATGCGTCCGAGGTCGGCAAAAATGCCGACTTCGATCTCCCTGTGCGCATGAGCAAAAACGGTCCCGCTATCCCGTGGGGGAGTACGGTGTGGACCTGTTTTTCATCCGATTTTTTTCTTGAGGATGCCGACGGATGGCGCGCCGATGCGTGGCGCATGATCGCCCGCAGACCGGATATTCACTTCATTATTATAACCAAACGAATCGCACGTTTTCACGTTGCGCTTCCGTCCGACTGGGGCGACGGATACCCGAACGTTACGATAGGCTGTACCTGTGAAAATCAGCGGCGCGCGGACGAACGGCTCCCGCTCTTTCTGGCGGCGCCGATAAAGCATCGTATGATAGTCTGCGAGCCGCTGCTTGAGGAGCTGGATATAAAAAGCTACCTTTCGCCCGCGCTTGTCGAAACTGTGACTGCGGGAGGCGAGTCCGGGAGCGGTGCGCGTCTTTGCCGGTTTGAGTGGATAAAGCGCATAAGCGCGGACTGCGCGGCGACCGGAGTTGCCTTTTCGTATCATCAGACCGGCGCCTTGCTTGAGGTGAACGGCAGGGTGTGGCACATCCCGCGCAGGCTTCAGGCGGAGCAGGCGAAGCGCGCCGGCGTAGACGTGTGCGGCACGCAAAAGGAATAAAAAGGCGGTGTGCTCTGTTTCTTCTGGGCGGTAATGATTTGTTTGCGGTTTTCCCGTGGTTTATGAGGAAAAACACGGTATCAACCTTAAAAAATCAGCTTTTTGCGCTTGTCTTAA
>CATYWI010000061.1 GCA_958414155.1 uncultured Anaerotruncus sp.
CGACCTTGCCGCATATCGAGCAGGTGCGCTCGCGCACGCCGGGAGCCGCACATGTGGCGGCGGATTTTTCGGTCCACTCGCCGAAGGAATGAGCGGCGGCGGTGACAGCTCCGTAGGCGGCGAGGCGCTCGTCGGTCAGCTTTTGCAGACGCTCCATTTCGGCTGTGTCGCCGAGAATCGTGACGAACTGCGTCTCGGCGGCGCCGCCGGTGTAATAACCGAGCGAGCGGGAGATAAATGAGTAATCGGCGCCGACGGCGGAATTGCCTGTTAGCGCGCAATATGTCATAAGCGCTTCAATGTAGCCGGTAAGATAGTTGGGGTGCTGGTTATCCTTTGTTATGACAAAGTCACGGCGTGTGTATTTGTAGCCCATGCCGCTGACCTTGCCGTTCCAGAGGTCGCTCACAAGCTCGCCCCACGGCAGAATGATCCAGCCGTCCGCCTGCGTCTTTTTGAGCGCGGCGAGGTTGTTGGCTTTCTCGGCTATGTCGTAGTGCGTTATCATAACGGCGAATTTCGTCTTGGGAGGAAAGAGTTTGGCAAGCTTGCCGAGCTGCGCATATGTATCGGCTACATGCGCGCCGCGCTGCTGGAATATCACAAAGTCCTGATCGTAAAATGAATCCATTGCATTTCCTGCGGGATTGCCGTAGTAGTTCGGATGCAGCATCGTCATAAGCTGATAAAGACCGTAATTGGACATATTTGAGGGCAGACCGTCGGTGCTCGCCTTGCTTCTGCCGTCAAAAAATCCGGCGGAGCCGTATGTAAAGTTGGTGACGGCAACGTTGTCGCCGAATGACTCTGCGACCTTTTCAAAAATGCCCTTCTTCGATGTGGGAGAGCCGTTTGTGTTTATAACGACCTCGCCGTAGTAGAGCATAGAGTTCCCTGCAAACATAACGCGCTTGCCGTCAAGCGGTGTAACTGCGGAATATTTCATAGTCTCCTCCTTGCCGCAAAGCGTGCATTTGTGTGTCCGCGTTCCCTCGGCGGCGCAGGTCGCGGGGGTGAGTACCGTCCATTCGCCGAATTTGTGCCCGCACGCGGCGGGATCGTTGAGGGGAGTGGTCTCCTGTTCCGTTCCGGGACCGGGATCTGCGGTGCTTTCGGGCTTGGTCGTTGTGGGAGTCGGCGGCGTGGTGGCCTCCGAACCTGTTGACGGTACGGCGGCAGTGGTAGAGTCCTCCGCCGAAGCCGGGTCTGTGGCGGCAGGGGCGTCCACCGCGGTTGTCATATCCGCTACGGGCGGTTCCGGGCTTTCCGACTGCGGCGTTGACGAGGGATCGGTCCCCGGAGCGTCAGCCGTGGTGAGGGCGGGAGAATCGTTCCGTCTGACACTGCACGCCGGAAGCACGGCGGAGACGAGCATCAGTGCCGCGAGGATGGCGGCAGTGAGAATCAGGTTCCTTTTTTTCATGTCATTTATTCCTTTCGGTGGTGTTTATTCGGTCCTGTCGGCTATGTCGGCAAAGCGGAAGTCGATAACGCGCGCAAGCTCTGCGGCGGTCGTTTCGACCTGTATCCCGATCTTTCCGCCGCTGAAGAAGATGCGCTCATGGTCTTTTGCGCTTGAATCTATCACGGTGGGGAAGAACTTTTTCATTCCCACGGGCGAGCAGCCGCCGTGAATGTATCCGGTCAGCGGCAGAAGCTCCTTTGACTTTATCATGGCAATGCTTTTTTCGCCCACAGCGGCGGCTGCCTTTTTAAGATCAAGCTCTCCGCACACGGGGACAAGAAACACATAGTGTGCGCCGGTCTTGCCGACCGTTACCAGTGTTTTGAAGACAGCTGTGGGGTCTTCGCCGAGCGCCGCAACGATCTCCTCGCCGCTCACTGCGCCGGAATCCACATAGTTGTGGACCTCAAAGCTCACTTTTTTCTGTTCCAGGATGCGTATCGCGTTGGTTTTTTCGGTGTCCTTTTTCAACGCTCACACCTCGCTTTCATTTATATTTATCCAATTTTATTATACCACAAAATTGTGTATAAGAAAAGGGGCGGCGCTGAAAAATCCATCCGATTTTTCAGCGCCGCTTTTTGTATATAGCTTATACTTTATACTTCGCCGTATTTTCTTCTGCGCGGCAGGGCACGGACGAGCACTGCTGCGGAGGCGAGCGCCAGAGCGGAAAGAGCGAAGATCCTTATGCCTGCGCCGTCGCCGGTCGGGGGAGCGGTAACGGGGTGTGTACGGCTGTACTCGTTAAGGTCAAGCTCGTAAAGCGCGAGCTTCAGATAGTCGCAGTCGTCGATGCGCCAGCCGTCGGCGGTTTTTATAAGAATGATATCAACGTCAAAGTCGGAGGAGGTATTATAGTTGAACAGCGTCGCGGTAAACACCGCGCGGTCGCCCGAAAGTCTGAAATTGCGTGCGTCGTCTATATCTGTCGGTTTGAAATCTGTCTGTTTGAAAACGGGCTGATAGCTGCATCGCGCCTTGTAGGTCACGCCGTCCTTTACGTAAAATACAGGGTGCGTTTTGCCGTTGTTCGCTCAGAACCGGCAGTTGCCGAGCATTCTGTCAAGGGTCCCGGGAACAAAATATTTTCCGGCTTTCTCGCGGCATTCATCCACTGTCATATAGCCGTCGGACGAAGAAAGCAGATCGTATGTCATCACACTTCCGTCGGGAAGCTCGACCTCGAGCTTATCCGATGCGAGAGTCGAGTAGTAGGATGACGCATACTGAAGATGATAAAAGAAACCGGCTGCCTCTTTTACGAAGGTAACTGCTTTTTCAAAAGTGATCCCCGTATCGATGTCGTTATCAAGCGGGAGTGCGGGATCGGTCATATGCTCGGTGGCATATGCAAAGCGATCGATCTTGCTCATGGCGAGCTTTGTGTAATCGCAGTCGCCAATGCGCCAGCCGTTCGGAGTTTTGACAAAGGTGATGCTTGTTGTAAAATAGGGACCCCGTGCGGCACCGCCGGCAACATAAAGAACAACATCCATAGTGGCAGTGGTGCCGTCACAGCGGAAGTTGCGCGCGTAATAGATATCTCCGGGGTTATATTGTGATTGCCAGCCGCCTACGTATTGGTAAGTCACACCGTTATCCACAACAAAGAGCGGCACTTTTGCCCCGTTTTTCGACATGGCGGGAGAGTGTCCAAGCTCGGCAAGGCAGTATGTAACGCTACCTTCCGCGATCTCGTCGGTGAAATATTGCTTTGCCATAGCAAGCGCTTCGTCGGCGTTGCTGTACGCTATCTGGTGTTCCAAAGATTTACACGGAATTCGACCGTAAGTAAGTTCAAATAGGCACTCGTCATTCTTGACATATTTTGTTTCTCCGGTAAGGCCGTTGTTAAATTGCAGATATGAATAGAATGTTCCGCCGCGGCGCACAAGGTCGCACGCCTCGGTATATGTAAATTTGTCGGTGTCGTGTGAGACTTTGGGCGCGGGATGGGTCGTGCTGTATTCCTCCCATAAAAGCTCGCCGCAAATGAGACGTATGAGGTCGCCTTCTTCGCTTATGCGCCAGCCGTCACTGCCGCGTTTGAGAACGATCTCAAGCGCAAAGTCGCGGTCGGGGTCTTCAGTGTAACGCGGCATCGACATTACCGCATTGACCGTAGCGCGGTTGCCGTTGACTTTAAGATTGTATACGTTCCATACACTGCCATTCGGAATATTTGAGTTGCTTCCGCAATAGGCTTTGTACCAGATGCCGTCTTTTTCGTAAAACATGGGGTGATCGATGTCGCGAAGCCGGCATTCGTAGCAGAAGCTGCTCACCTTGTCGGCAATTTTGGCATCGAAGTATCGCGTCATTTCTTTTTTGAAGCCGTCAAGAGTAGTGTAGCCGTCCTTGCCGAGCTGATAATATGTCATATCTTTTTTCCCGAACGAAACTTTTATTTCGTTCCCGATATGCGGCATAAAATAGAGAGATCTGAAGAAGCCCTCGCACGCATAGTAATGGTAGAACTGCCACCCGTCGCGTACGATATCTGCCGCCTCGTCAAACGTCAGCTCTCCCGCGGAGGCTGAAGCTGTGACGGAGAGGGGCGATGCCGCCAGAAAAAACGCGGCGAGGATGAGAAGAACGGAAACGGTTTTTTTCATATTGTTAGCCTCCTTGGTATTGTATCAACATTGTATCATATATTACGCAGAAAATCAATGTGCGGTATAAATTTTTGGCAATATGCACATTTTGGAAAGTCTCGTTTGTACAATGTAAATAAAACGGGGGGTAAAAAACTCAATTTGAGTTTTTTACCCCCCGACGGTATTGGTCTCGGCGGCTGAACACCGCCGTTTTGCCGCCAAGAAAAACTGAAAAAAGCAAAGACACGGGTCGGCAAAACCGACCAAGCACGCATCAAAAATGCCGGTATCCCGACCGGCATTTTTGAGTGTCCGTTAAAAACATCGAGTTTTTAACAGACACGATTAATCATGTTTTGAACACCGCCTTACAGCCGTTTTGAGGCTTATGCCATGCTCTCGGGCAGCTTTTTACCGCCCACGAGATGAAAATGCAGGTGCTTTACCGACTGGCAACCGTCCTCGCCGCAGTTGGTTATAACGCGGTAGCCGTTTTTAAGTCCGCACGCGAGGGCGATCTGAGGTATCGCTTCAAACACGTGTGCGACCGCTGCGCTGTTCTCCGCTGTTATTTCGTCGGCGGAGGCGATGTGCGCGCGCGGCACGATAAGTACGTGTACGGGCGCCTGCGGGTTGATATCGCGGAAGGCGTAGACGTATTCATCCTCATATACCTTTGCGGAGGGGATGTCCCCCGCGATTATTTTACAGAAAAGACAGTCCATTTTTTGCTCCTTTTTTGAAAAACAAAACGGAACGCACCGCTTGCGCAGATGCGTTCCGTTTTCCGTTTTACGTTTTACGGATTATTTGTATTTGCGCTTTCTGGCGGCTTCGGATTTCTTCTTCCGCTTTACGCTGGGCTTTTCGTAATGCTCTCTCTTGCGAAGCTCGGTAAGGACACCGGAACGGGCGCACTGCCGTTTGAAGCGACGAAGAGCACTGTCAAGCGACTCGCCTTCTCTGACTTTTACTTCTGCCATTCTTTTCCCTCCCTTCGCATCGCACAACACGCATGTGTGTGCAAAAAACCAATTAACACATTGCATTATACAACATAAGCAGCTTCTTGTCAAGAGATTTTTTTTATTTTTATCACTCAAGACAATATTTTTTGCGCAAAGATCATCCGCGCCTGCTCACGTCCTTCTTTTTTACTCTGAAAAAGACCGCAAGACATGCTTTTGCGTCAAACGGGATGATGGGATAGAAGTAGGAATGACCGTCGTTTACCGTGCGGTTGGACATGAGCAGCAGTATTATCCCTGCCGTGCCGAGCGCAAATCCGACCCATCCCGCAAGCGCCACGAGGATGAGAAGTCCTATGCGCATGAACTTAAGTGCGTATCCCAGCTCATATGAGCGCTGTGAGAAGTTTGCTATGGCGACAAACGCCGTGTAAAGAATGACCTCGGGTATGAGCCAGCCGATATCCACCGCAAAATCGCCGAGTATCAGTCCGCCTACTACCGACAGCGAGTTTGAAAGCATGGATGGCGTATTCATTGAAGCCATTTTAAGACCGTCCACCACAAATTCAACGAGAAGGAGCTGTGCCAGTATCGGTATCTTGCCGCGGTCGTCGGGGATTATAAATCTCAGCCATTCGGGCAGTGCGCCGGGGCATTGCAGCAGCATATACCATATCGGCACAAGAAAAAGCGTCAGCAGGCATACCGTGTGCCGCACGACGCGGATAAAGGTTGCCGTCAGCGGAGGAAAGTAATAGTCGTTCGTCTCCTGCACGAAATCGAATATCGAGGTCGGCAGCACCATCGCCTCGGGTGAATTGTCAACGAGTATCAGCACACTGCCCTCAAGCAGCTGCGCGGCGGCGGCATCCGGACGCTCTGTGGAGCGTATTTTGGGGAACGGATTGTACCACCGCGTGCGTATGAGGCATTCGGCTAAGGATTCGTGACCGAGCGTGAGCGAGTCGGTGTCTATGCTGTCGAGCCGCTCGCGCAGGTGCGAGACATACCCCGGGTCGGCTCTGCCGTCCATATAGCAAAGCACGACATCGGTCTTGGAGGCGGAGCCTATCGAAAGATATTCCATTGTAAGAGAGGTATCGCGTATACGGCGGCGTATCAGCGCCGTGTTGAAAATAAGCGTTTCAACAAATCCGTCGCGCGAGCCGCGCATAACGCGGTCGTTTTCAGGCTCGCTCGGGTCGCGCGCAGGGTATGAGCGCGAGTCGATTATAACAGCCCATTCACCGAAGCGGCTGCCTATCATCAGCGATGCGCCGGAAAGGACCATGGCAAGCATAGAGTCGAGCGAGTCGGTCACATCTGTTTCAACATATGCCACATGGGCGCGCGTGAAGGCGCGGGCGCATTCGCCGCCGCTCTCGCTCCCAAGACCGTCAAGCGAAACGAGCGATAGCATCAGCTTCTGCATAACGGTGTCCTTGACAAAGCCGTCTATATAGTAAAGCGTCACCTCATCCTGCCCTATGCGGAGAGGCTTTTTTATAACGTCGAAGTTTTCCTCAACACGCAGGAGGCGGTCAAGCTGAGCTACATTGTCGGCATACACATTTGAAAGTTTGCGCATAATAAACCGGATACCTTTCGGGTTTTTCGGGTTTATTATGCGCAGAAAAATATTGAATTATTCCCCTCAGTCCTTAAGACCTATCATGCCCATCAGCTTTTTGTTGAATTCCTCGGCGGTGTTATAGCCCATCTTTTTCTGGCGGTTGTTCATCGCTGCGATCTCGAGGATTATCGAGAGGTTGCGTCCCGGTTTTACGGGAATGGTGATGGAGGGTAGGTCGATGCCGAGTATTTCCACCGTTTTTTCCTCAAGTCCCAAGCGGTCGTACATTTTGCCGTGTATCCACTGCTCAAGGTATATCACAAGATCGATGCGTTCGGTGTCCTTTACGGCGCCCATGCCGAAAAGACGGCGCACATCGACGATGCCGATGCCGCGAAGCTCAATGTAGTGGCGTATAACCTCCGGGGCGCTTCCGACGAGCGTTTTTGCCGAGACCTTTTTGATCTCCACCGCGTCGTCGGCGATAAGG
>CATYWI010000062.1 GCA_958414155.1 uncultured Anaerotruncus sp.
AGAAGAGCACCACCGCAGCGATTATCATGCCCGCGATAACGGGAATGAGCAGCACGTACTTGGCTATCCATTCCTTACGGATCTCCTTGAATGCATCCGACCAGTTGTCCTTGTCGTATGCGGCTTCAAAGTACTTCAGCGCCTCGGAATAGTTACCGTTACGCGAATGTGCCTGACCGATACCGATGTATGCGGTATCGAAGTTGGAGTTTCTCTTGAGTATTTCGGTCCAGTCATCGATAGCGCGGTCAAACTGACGCTCGTTCTGGTTTTTGAGAGCGTTTATCAGAATGTCACCGTACTCGGTGCGCTGGAATACCGTGAACGACTTCTGGCTCTTGTCAAGCAGAAGCATCGTTCCGTCGCTCTTGTAAACGACAGCTGCGAGCTTGGAGGTGTTACCGAGCTGTGTGCCCTCGTCGCCGAATGCGAAGAGCAGGTTACCGTTGAAATCGTAGGTAAATACCTTACTGCGGTTTTCGTCGATTATCGACCATGTCTTTTCCGGTCCGACTGCAACGTCGGTGACCTTTGAAGGACCTGTCTTTGAACCGTCGGTCTTTGAAGTGCCGACATCGACCTCACCGGACGGCGGGTAGAAGCCGTTACGCTTCATGACTTCGTCACCGGAGTTGTTGAGCAGCTTTACAGGCGCGTAGTCGCCTTTTTTGGATTTTTTCTTGATCGCGTTCTGCTGATCGGACGCCTTGATAGATGATGTCGTAACATAAATCAGCTTATCGCGGATCGCAATGTTGTTGTACTCGGTAGGGATGATCTGCTCGGTCTGCGCACGCGCGGAATCCGACATGATCTTTCTCCATACCTTATCCCATGCGGAGATGGCGACCTTCTGCGCACCGATGATGCAGATAAACTCACCGGTGTCGGACATGACGATGATACCCTGATAGGTGGTGGAGGATACAACGTAGAGTCTGTTGTAATCATCGACCGCAAGAGCTATCGGCTTATACACCGAATCGTCGTCAAGGATCTCATCCTCAGGCTCGGGGATGATCGTGAGGAAGTTGCCCTCACGGTCAAAGGTGATTATACGGTTCGCGTCGGTGTCGCACACGAAGATGCGATCCTTGGTCACAAACACGCCGGAGGGGTTGGTAAACTTATCCGGAACGCCCTGCTCGTTGGTGAAATCCGAAATAATGAACTTGAGCTTGTAGTATCTGTCAAGCACCACTATACGGTTGTTCGCGGCGTCGGCAATGTAGATATTGTCCTGATCGTCAACAAACAGGTCGCGGGGGTCGTCAAGACCCTTTTTGGAGTCAAGTCCGATGTAGGCGGAATCGACCGTCATTACCGGAGTGTAGGCATCCGGCGAGTAAAGAGGAAAGCCCGTGGAGGAGTAGGTGTAGGTCTGATAAGACTTCACCGCCCCGGCGGGGACCGCCAGAAGTGTGAGCAGTGCGACAAGGAGAGCCGCAGCCGCTATGATACGTCTTTTTTTGTTCATTGACTGCCTCCTTAGTCTTTCATGCCGCTCGAGCCCATCGTTTCGATGATGTTCGACTGTGTGATGATAAATACCGTGATAGGTACGAGCATCATTATTACCGTTGCGGCGGCGCTGGCGCCCGCACGCTTGATACCGCCGGCGGTTATCTGACCGATAGCGTAGTTGAAGGATTTAAGCTGCTCGGAGTGAATGTAAATCGACGAACCGGCGTTCCACAGATCCTGGAAGCAGTACACGATAAGCGTCAGCCACGCGGGCTTTACCATCGGCATTGCGATGAGCCAGAAGGAACGGAACTCGCCCGCGCCGTCAAGTCTTGCGGATTCAAGCACCGAGTTGTTTACGTGGGTATCCATGAACTGCTTCATGAGGTAAAGACCGAGGGTCGCGCCCCATGCAGGTATTATCTTTGCCCAGTAGGTATCGATCATACCGAGGACACTCATCGTAAGGAAGTTGGTGACCGCGGTAACGGTCTTGTGGAACATGAGCGAGGTTCTTACCGACTTGAACATTACTTTGCCGCCCGGGAACTTGATCTTTGCCATTGCGTAAGCCGCAAGAGATGCGAAGAACAGGTTGCCGAGGGTTCCCACGACCGATACGAAAACGGTGTTGAAGATGTAGCGGGAGAACGGGACCCATGAGTCGTTCATCAGCGTGAACAGATCCTTGTAGTTGGAGCCTGTCGGCCTTATAACGATGAATTTGGGCGGGAACATCCAAAGCTCGTCAAGGGGCTTGAATGACTGAATGACCACGTAATACATCGGCAGGAACATGAATATGCCGAGCAGCGTGAGCATGATGGTGATACCGAGGTCGCCTCCGACCGAACGGTTAAGGACAACTTTATGCTTTCTTGTTCTGAGTCTTGCCATATTACTGTCCCACCTTTGATATCATTTTCTTGACCAGCATGTTGGCTCCTATCATTATAATGAAGAGAACCACCGCTATCGCGGACGAATAACCCGTTTCAAAACGTGATCCGCCGTAGTCGTTGAGGTGATGAACTATCGTCCATGCACAGTAGTCTGTCGAGGGGTTACCGCAAAGTGCGTCAACGACGCCGCCGAAGCCGAACGACGAGGTTATCGACATGATAGCACCGAACATGAGCTGAGGCTTCATGGACGGAAGTGTTACGTACCAAAGCTCCTGCCAACGGTTGCGTATTCCGTCAACCGCCGCCGCTTCGTAAAGCGAATGATCGACGCCCTGAAGACCGGCGATGAAGGAAAGGAACGAGGTACCGAGCGAGGTCCAGAGAGCGACCACGATACAAAGGGGCATTATGTACTTCTTGTTTTCGAAGAACTGGATCGCCTCGGTCGTAAGACCCAGCTCAAGCAGTACGGCGTTTGCCCAGCCGTAGGAGTCGCCCGAGAAAAGCGTACCCCAGATGAGGTAAACCTGACCCGAAATGGACGGTGCGTAGAAAACAAGTGTAACGATGGCGCGGATCTTGGGGGACAGCTCGTTGATGAACCATGCAACGAGCAGCGACATGAGATATGACGCCGGACCGACTATGACCGCGAAGATGAATGTGTTCTTGCAGGCAAGCAGGAAGATATCATCGTCAACGAAAAGCCGGATGTAGTTATCTAAGAATACGAAGTTGGGCATCTGCAGGATATTGAAGTCGGTAAAGCTGACCACTATCGAAAGCAGAACCGGCACTACGGTGAACAGGGTAAAGACGATCATGAAGGGGGCTACCATTATGTAAGCTGCCCAGTTGCGCTTCATTTCCTTCCATGTCCACGCCGCACGGCTCATATCCTTTTTGGCGACAGCCTTCTTCGGCGCTTCTTTGGCAGTCTGCGCTGTTTGCTGAGACATGTGCTGTTTTCTCCTTACTTAGAATTTTTTACGCGGCGATCAATAGATCGTCGTTCCGGTTGTGGCGGGGTAGGATGCCTGGTAGGACTTGAGCGCGTCGGCACATTCGGTGACCTTCTTGGCGATGTCGCCGAAGAGGTTGGCGTCAGCTGCTCCGAGAGCGGCTCCTGCCGATCTCAGTGCGTCGATGTAAACATCCTCGCAGTAGGTAGAGTAGGTGGGGATATCCTCCATAGCCTTCTTCAGCGCATCGATCTGCGCGGTGTAGGCGGAAGCGGAGGAGCCGAGGCTCTCAAGCGCCTCGTTGATCTGATCGCGGCGCAGGCCGGCGAGCGTCTGACCTATCTCAAGAGTGGGCAGACCGAACTCGGCGCGCTTACGTGTAATCTCCTTGTTGATGGTCGTGATGTAGCTGAGAAGCTCGGTCACGGCATCGGCGTTGTCGTTATAAACAGACAGGAACGCGAACTTGGTGTAACGGCCGATGATGTAAGCACCGGGGTAGTTGGGGATGGATGCGAGGTTGGTGAACTGTGCGTTCAGGTTCTCGTATTCCTCACGTGTCCAGGGCATCGATTCAAGAGCCTGTACGTTAGCGGTCGCATACTTTGCGGAGTCGCCCATGATAGCGACCATCTCGTTGGAGTAGTCGATCTGGCACTGCGCACCGGTATGCCACTTCATGAATTCCCATGCTTCCTTCTTGGTCTTTTCATCGGCGCCGCTTATCATAACGATAGCGCTGACCGAGGAGACCGAGACATTGTTGATGGAACCGTCGTCCTGCTTGAAGCCGGGCAGCGGAACGAACTGCCATTTACCGCGAAGCTCTGTCGCAAATACGATGAGGTGGTTGTAGGTGCCGTTGTAAGAAGCGATACCTATCGGTATTTCACCGGTACGGAAGCGGTTTGCAAAGTCGTACTTGTAGGGGAACGAGTACATCTTGAAGAGGTTGCACATCTGCTCAAAGGAGTCAAGTGCAAGGTTGGAATCAAGGTTGATTCTCATACCGTCGTCGGCAAAGAGCGTGCCGCCCATCTGGTAAAGGAAGATCTTGTAGTCGTTGCTCATACCGATGGTCATGTTGTTCTGCTGGAGCTTGATGACCGCACCGAGAACATCCTCCCATGTCTTGGGGATCTCGATGTTGAGCTCGGCAAGGATATCTGTACGCAGGAACATCATCGGGAAGTTCTGCTCCTCGGGCAGACCGTAGCAGTGTGTGACACCGTTGGCGTCGGCAAGTTCGAGAACAAACATTGCGGCGCGGGTGAACTGCTGATTCGGATCGCCCGCAGTGGTGTTGGTGACCTGTTCGTAGCCGTCCATGACGCTTATATCCTCAAGTGCGCCGCGGATAGCGTAGTTGATAACGCTGTCGTCGCCGAGTCCGATATAAACGTTCGGTCCCATACCCGCAAGTATGGAGGGAAGAAGCGTACCGCCGGCAACCAGCTTAAGGTTTACGGTGATACCGGTCTGGGGAGTAAAGTCGTTGTTTATGAGGTTACGGATGACCTGAGACTGGTCGCGTCCCTTGGCAAGCCATACCTCAACAGCCTCATCGACATCAAGTGTGTCGGCGCCCATGCGGTTGTAGTTACGCAGGAAGCTCTGAATGAAACTGGAGAACTCGTGGGCAAAGGACTGGAAGAAGTTCGCCTTCGCCTGGGGCTTCTTGGCGTCAACGTTCTGAACGTACAGAACGTCCATCTTCAAAGGCTGGGTCTTTGCATCGTTGAGCCATGTACCGAGCGAACCGATACGGCTCTTCAGCTCGGAAAGGTTTCTCGCTATCTCATCCTCAGGGTCGCTTCCCATACGGTCGAGCAGCCACGCCGCACGCTCAAGCGTTGCAACGTTGGAGCTCTTGATACCGGCAAGGTTTGTAAGCTCTGTGGCGACTGCGCGGAGGGTACGTCCCTCGATGATGATGTGAGCAACAGTCTCGGGCATGACCTCGAGGAAGTTGTAGTCACGGTTGGCGTCGGGGGTGGAGCCGGTCAGCTTCATTATTGAAAGGTAGGCGTTGTTGATGACGTCAAGCGATTCGCTTACCTTGCGGACGATCTCGCCCATGGTACCGAGAGAGGCTTCAAGCTCGATGGTGTATTCGACACCCGCCTTGAAGTACATCTCTATATCGGTGTACTGCATGACCCGCTTGCCCTTTGCATCGGTACCGTAGGTGCCGAAGCGGAGAGCCTCGCTCTGCCAGTCGGTGCTGTAATTGAATCTCAGCTCGTTTGCCTCACGGAAGGGAACGCCGTTATAGTAGCCGTCCTCGCCCTCGGCAACGCCATCGCCGCTGTATACCGAAAGTATACGGGAGGAGTACATACCGTCGTTGATGTTCTGCATGAAGCGGGTAACGATGGTGTACATGCCGGAATCGTTCACCGTGAATTTGTATCTCACCCACTGACCGGAGGTCTGCCACTTATCGCCGCCTATGGCGTTAAGGACTGTATGTGTGGTGTCGGAGGGGCTTGTCACCGCGGATGCGCGGTCCTCAATGGGATAGATGGTGGAAGATGAAGTCTGATAGGGGACCTCTGCTTCCATCTTTACAACGTCGGTACCCTTTTTGGTATTCTCATACTTCTTAAGATACTCGGCGTAGGTGGGAAGCTCCTCGACCGGGAAGAGAGTGATGGACTTTATAGCCATCGGCTCGTTTACCGATTCAAGGGTAATGGTGTTTGCGCCTTCCTCAAATACAAACTGGAAAGGCTCGGTGTAGAAGCCGTCAACGTCGCGCAGCTCGTATGTGCGCCATTCGGGGCTCTGTACCATCTCGTTGCGCAGCTCGTTGCCGTCAACGTCGGTCTTGAAGGGGCGTTTTGTGCCGTTGCTGAGCTCTGTAAAGGTAGCTCCGGCGGTTATCGCCTCATTGTATACCGTTGTCCATACCTTTGTAAAGGTTATGTAGTACGCCTCGGAGAAGGGCACCTTACCGTTTATAAGGAAGGTACGCTGTATCGAGGTGGACTTGCCCTCAACGGGATAGTAATTGATGGAGATTCCGTACTTCGCGGTCTTCGGAACGTTGAAGTTGAATGTCACCGATCCCTTGTCGGGGGTATAGAGTGCTTCGACGCCGTCATAGGTCTCACGTCTGACCTCGGCGTTGGTCGCAGTCTTGTCATAATCAAGACCGCTTACCGTGATTTCGCGATCTCCGCGCGGATACTTGGTTTCGTCCGAATACTTAGTGGCGTATTCGTCGTAACTTGAGGCGTTCAGCAATCTCTTGACGTCTTCAAGCGTTTTGTCCGTTACCGAACTCTGAGAGCCGTCAGCGGCGGAGACCGCCGTAACGAGACTGCCAAGAACGAACATAATTGACAGCACGAGCGCCGTCAGCTTTGTGAATTTCGTTCTCTTGTTCATCTTCAATGGTTTCCCTCCTGATTGTTTTTTCCCGAGCCGGGGGAACCGAACACGGGTTTGGGTTTCCGCGGGTGATTTTGCTTTCAGCCGCATATGCCGAGGACGGATTAAGACCTTTGCGGCGGCGGCGAACGGTTGGCATAAGCCCAAGCGTCCGACAGCCGGCTTGCGCCCTGATTGCATCCTGATTCAATAGACCTGTACGGAACTGACAGTTCAGCTGCCGCGAAGCCGTGCGCCGCCCATAACCTATAATGAGACGGAAAGCACATGCATCGCGGGATGACCGACCGCAGCGACCGCAAAGGTCTCAAACCGTATGCGGCGTGACCCGAGGGTACGCCGGGCAGCGGCTTTTTCCCTTCCCCGTGCGCGGAA
>CATYWI010000063.1 GCA_958414155.1 uncultured Anaerotruncus sp.
CACCGGTCATAAGATCTACATAGCAACCGCCGAGGTTGTTGAAGAGATCCTCGTATTCCTGCTCGGCATCCAGGCAGATGACAGACTTTCCGGACATTCTCGTGTTGGTCAAAATGAGTTTTAACAGGTACGACTTGCCCTGACCGGAGTTGCCGAGAATGAGAATGTTGCTGTTGGTCTTGTCATCGGCACGCTGATCAAAGTCCGCTATGATATTGGATTGCGATAGGTAATCCTTTGAGGTTATCTCCAGATTTTCCCCCGCTTAGCACCGTGCATGCGAGTTTCCCGGCACACGGCGCCCCATCAGTGTTACAAATTCATTCGATTAGTATAGATTTCAAAACTTCGGAAACTTAAATTGCAGTATTTCCTACTGCCAGTCTGTATTTGTTGATTTTATTCAGCATAGATTTGGTCGGCTTCAAAATATTTCGGTATGTGGTTATTGTTTCGAGCAGAGTGGCGTGTATCAGTTTATGGACATCTTCATGGACAATTACAAGATTTGAGTAATCATCAGTGCCACCCATGGAAACGGGTAAGATATGATGACAATGGATTTCATCGATCCATAAGACCTTGCCTGTAACTGCACATTTTCCATACTGTGCCGCATATCGTGAGATACGGTTATCCTGATACTCAATGCTTCGGCTTTTACTAAAAGACCGAGCAAGCATATGCATAACTGCGACTACGCCCTCATCAAATTTCAGATTTTTGTGTATCTCACTTCTGCCATCAACCGTGTATTTACATATCGATTTTTTCTTGTACATGGGATTTCTTGTTTGGATATATCCGACAGGACACACGGGAACATTGCATATATAGCGCATTTGCTTGCTTATTCCGTAGTGTTTAAGGATATATTTATTCTTGATTTCACCATGTTTTTTCAGCCTTTTGCCAAGCCTATTTTTAAATATCCTGTTTAGCCGAAACTGAATTTTTCTACAATCCAAGGTTACATCGGTTGCATAGCGGTAATAATTATGAATGCCCCAAACCATAGAATTGTAAATATTGACAGCCGCTCCTTCTTCTCTGGCATCTTTTGGATTTTGAATATATTTTATTTGCTTTATCAGCATATCCGTTTCTTTTCTCATTGCTTTATCGGTCATATGAGAACGGACAACATATCCTCCATTCTTTTTAACTGCCTTGAGCTCGAACCCCAGAAATTCAGAATAGTGCCGTTTTAGATTTACAATTTTTGATTTTTCTTTGCTGATTTGAAGTTTCAACCTATCCCATAGCCATTGCTCTGTTGCAATGAATACTTTTTGTGCATCACTGCGTTTTCTGCAAAATATCTTAAAGTCATCTGCATATCGAATAATATACATTTCTTTTAAGTTGGTTGTACGCAAAGCCCGATAGGTATGACCCATATTTTCAGTTCCATTGTAAGATATTTGATGATAATATTGCTTTCGTGTAGGCATTGTTTCCCATTGACTTGAAATCCACCAATCCAATTCGTTCAAGACAATATTTGAAAGTAGCGGACTGAGGATACCACCTTGCGGTGTGCCTTTGGTTGGCTTTACTATTCTACCGTCTGGCATAACAATCGGCGCTTTCAGCATTTCCTTTATGACAGATAACAGCTTTTTATCTTGTATCCCCAAATTCCACATTTGCTTTATCAGCTTTGAGTGGTTGACATTATCGAAGAAACCTTGAATATCAATATCCACCACAAAATACAGTTTTTGCATTTGCATCATTCGGTAACACTGTGCTATTGCATGTTCAGCACCTCTGTTTGGTCTGAACCCATTGCTACGCTCATGAAATTTTGCTTCGCAAATCGGCTCTAACACCTGCAATATGCACTGCTGAACAAGCCTGTCTATCATTGTGGGTATGCCAAGCGGTCTTGCTTTACCATTGGGCTTTGGTATTTCTACACGTTTTACTGGCTTGGGTTTGTACCATGCAAATTTCCGCTGAATAATCTCAACGTATTTTTCGGAGTCAATCTTTTCAATATCATGAATATTAAGATTATCAACTCCGGGAGTACCGCTGCCGCCATTGCGTTTAATGTTTCTATACGCCAGTTTGATGTTATTTTCATTTGCAATGAGTTCCATTAAGTGTGTAAATGTCGCTCCTTGTTTGCTTTTAGCATACAGGTCATCATATTCCGCTTGGAGGTCGTAATACTCCAAATGCCTTAGTTTCCTTTGTTTCGTCATAGGCAACGCCCCCTTTCGGGTTTGTTTTTCTTTGTCATACTCGAAGCTATGAATTTCTATACCTATAACTTATTTATAACATTGACTTGTGGCTGTCCCTCCGTTTCCCATTACAGAAAACATCATCGGTAATGCCACGACTTTACCCACGAACAAATCAGCTTATTATTCTTCGTCTGAACCACATATTGTGTTTCGTAGGTTGCCACGTTCCGATAATCCTATCTGTTCATCTTGTACTTAGGTGCCTTCTCTGAGCCTGATAGCTTGGCAGTGCCTGTAACACTGCAAGGTATTTCATATCGGAAATTCTTACTTTACCTCACTATCCCTGCGCTGAGCAGTCCGCACATTTCTATGCGGTCAAATTATAGACCCGTACATTCAAAAGTTCGTCAGACATCTCTGTCATTCTCACCATATACAATTTATAGACCCCCGACCTATAGGTTACACAGTTCACCGCTGAACCGCTTTCGTTGATGTTTTCACCATTACGATAACTCTCAGTCGACTTCACCGAGCTCTCTGACATTTGCAGTTTCCCACATACGCCAGTCGGAGATTAGGGGAGGCGTTTCGGGGCGTTACTCCGTCATTCCACCTCTTGGATTATCAGTTCTTTGGAACTGACTGTATAAACTCCTTTCAATTTTATACATATATTTTCAGCTCCACGCCTAACCTTTTCAGTTAGGAACGTGTCGCACTCCCGAATTTATCCTTGCCGAGATAGAAGCCGTTTTTGTCGGTCTTGCCGGAGTAGTTGAACGGAAACAGGTTTGCGACCGCCGATGCCGGAAGGACGCGCTCATACTGCGTACCGAAGATGTTATAGCCACACGGCATACAGGCAATGAAGCCTTCCTTCTGCCGCATAGACAGATGATCGACTGAAATCTTTTCGCGCGTCATCTCCATGGAGACATCCGATTGCAGTTCGCGGAGCTTATCCAGATTCCCGGCAGACAGCTCGATGAAGACAGCGCAATGCAGAAGAGGCTCACGGTTCTTTCGCAGTTCTCCGAGCAGCTCCACCACATCACCGAGGTTGCCTTCTCCCGTGACCGAATCTTCAAGGTCGTTGGAGTTTGCAAGGAGCTTATTTTTGCGGCTCGCGTTTTGCAGAATCTTTCGTTGCTCCACGCCGTCTACCAATCGGGTGTACAGGTGAACGGTCACTGCTTCCTTGTCACCGAAACGGGCGAGGAGCGCCTGATCGCTTGTTTGCGGCGGATACTCGCGGATCGCCCATACGGAGCGATAACTGTCCCCGCAGATGAAGTGATCCACATTGAAGCGGATGGCAGAGGGGACCGCCATGTCGAAGAAGTCTTTTACATAGGCTTCGCTGTGTGCGACTTCTTCGGGAAGTTGTTTTTTCTTTGCCATAAAAGTTCCTTTCATAAAGAAAAACCGCACCTCTGCTGAAGTGCGGTTATCGTAGTTATTTGGTTAATCAAA
Source organism: uncultured Anaerotruncus sp. (assembly GCA_958414155.1). Next base: position 3,678 of record CATYWI010000063.1, read on the forward strand.
GCATGGTCTGCCCACCGGATTGTGTCTGTACAATATCGTCCAGCAGTTCAATGCGCGTCCTGAGTGCATTTGCCAGTGTATCAACCCGTATCGGTTCCATATACTCGGACTTTTCATACAGCTCTCTTGCAAAGTCTTCAATGCCGTCGAGAGTGGACAAGTCCAGCCATGAGAAGTCGGTCACAAGTTCCAGATTCTCTGTGGGATTCTTCTTCCACAGCGGAGTTTTTATATTGCTGTCATCATCTGCGTGCATCTCACCCACGACACGGTTGAACCACATGGAATTGCCGTTGTCGTAAAGCGGCGCAACGCCGACCCATTCCAGCGTGACCGCGTTGCGGATCAGTCCGAAGTTGTTCAGGTGCCGGTCTTCGTTGACAATCAGATAATCCAGCACAAGCATTTGTTCCAGCTTTTCGCTGGCATCGGCAATGCCGAGCTTTTCGCAGCATTCGATATAAAATTCATATTCCGATTGCTCGTTCCGCTTTTTGAACGCACTCATCACCTGTGCCGCCGCAACAAGGTCGGTTTCGGGCGTGATAAAATCCTCGCACCCGGAGCAGAGCTCGCCGTGTTCCGCTATCAGTGTATACGGCACATGCGGGATGCCGAGCCGATTGGCAATCTCGGACGCAAGCACCTCGTTGTAGGCTTCCTGGCGATAGGGCGCACTGGAGTCCTTAAGAAGCACCCGCTTACCGTCGATGATCTTCCATTTCTTTTTGAGGTTGCCGTTTGCCGTGTTGTCGGGGGATACAAGGCTTGTGCTGTCGGAGCCTGTGCCTTTGCCGAACAGGATATTGCCGATGTCCTCCGAGAAGGCATTTTCAAAGAAGTTTACCCGGTGCCAATCCAGCGGTTTATCGGTCGGAGAAATCCAGTATTGATCGGACAGGCTAAGTCCGAAGCACTTTTCGATCAGCTCCTGCGGGGAGGACAACTCCAGCTCCTCCAGCACATCGCGGATACCTTTCCGGCTTGCGGGAATGGAACGCTTTGTCCACCAGCGGTTGAGAGCTTTCTTTTCTGCATTGATCCCGTTGTAGGTGCCGAGCGGCAGATGCTCTGCGTGATGAATTTTGCCGAGAGAGACGATGTTGGAATATTCGTCAAGCTCCAAGTCCATAACCGGGATATCGCGGTGCATAAGGGTATACAGCATGAGAATTCCTCCTTTCTTCGTGATTGTTTTTATAATGCCGGTTCGGTTTTGGAATCGTAGGAGAACTACTGTGAAATGGCATTGGAGGTTTGGGTTCTGAATGTTTATTTGCTTTTATTGTGATGTCTTATACCGTTTGCATTAAAGCTGCATAGTGAATCCCTGACCCGGATCGATATTCATGGAATCGGGCAATCCTTTCAGAAAATCTTCGGCATTTTCATAGATGATATCCTGATCGGTAGTTGTCGGTTTTCCGCGGTATATCACTGTTTTGCTTACAATTTCACCGAATCTCTTTTCTGCCTTTTCGCACATCTCCTCGTCGCACAGATGTCTTGACTGTTCCGGTGTGATTGCCTTGCTGTGCTTGATCTCATATATGGCGCATACATCATTCTCTGAGTCGTATATCACCATATCAAATTCTCCACGGTCGAACAGAAGCTTGAATACATTCTGATTCCTTTTTGCAACCTTGACACATTCAAGGAGAATGATATCTTCCATCATTCTGCCCTTGACATCGTCAAGAATGCGCTCGGAAACGAGCCGGACTTCGCGTTCGGAAAGTCCGTTGAACTGCGGGTCTTTCATCAGAGAATGCACCAGAGCCTGCGCCTGACAATATCTCATACCGGGTTGCGTAAAGAGGATGTGTTCCACCGGTTCTTCCGATGAATCGGTGCGTATCGGACAATCGACAATCAGGTCAAGCGCACGGAGATATTCCTTGATTTCCGTCATGTGCGCCGATGTGATTTTCACAGTCAGCTCATCCGGTTCCTTAATATCAAGAATGGCTTTCATGCGCCGCAAAACGTCTTCCTCATCAATGTGATCCAGCGCGTCGCTCTGCTTTTCCGGATTTGTCTCCCTGCGAAGGTTTTTCCTTGCGTTGCCCAGATCACCTGAGCGGAATCTTTTTTCAATCACGCTGACGAGAAAGCTTTTGTTCATGCTTTCGATGATGCGGTTGATGGCATTTGTAAGTTCACCCGCTTCATATAGATCGATAAGATGACGGAAGTGACCTCCGCTCTCGCAGCAAGCAAGGCTGTGCTGAATGTTTTTGCAGATTGCCGTGTCGATGTATCGGCGTGTGGATTCATCATCACGGAAGGAGGCTTCCTCAACATTCAGCTCCGCGTCATCGAAATCGACCTCGCCGGCGCGGAGCGTTCCGCCGTAGCGGATATACTCGTCAATATCGTCAATGCCGAGAAGCCGCGCGTGTTCGCGAAACGGTATGAAGGTGGTGTGGATCATATAGGCGCGGTCGTACAGCTCCTCATGCTCCGCAAACCAGAAGCCGAGGGAATCGGTGCCGGACATAACGATTTTTATCCCCTGCATCGCGTAAATATCCGACAGCACCGCAGCGGAGTCAATGAAATCCTCCAGCAATGTTATTTCATCGAGAAAAATGTATTTGTACCCCTGGGCAGACAGCTTTTTCAGATCCCTGTTCAGCATAGCCATTGAGTCGGTTGCCTGCGCTTTGATATATACGGTTCTGTCAATCGGCAGATCGGACATGGCTTGAAACAGCATTGTTGTCTTGCCGGTCCTTCTGAGACCGTAAACGAGGCAGACCTTTCCGTAACTACCTTGGCTCAGATACTTCCGAAGTTGTCCGAAGCAGTCGCGCCTTTGAAGATGAGACACAAGAGCGCGTCCTTTTTTCAGGGCTTCGGCGGTCATGACATTCATCTCATAATTCGGGACGGTACTCATATTGTCCTTTTGTGGTTGTTGTTTATTTAAGTCTTTCAATTCTTTCTGCAATTCCTTTCTGCGGGCAATTGCCTGACTGACCTCATCATACTCGTCATTTCGGATATATTGGCTTTTGATCTTTCCGTTTTCAGTCCATTGACGGTAATACCGGGTTTTTCCGTTGATTGTTTTCTTTGAAATGTACCCGACAGGGAGCGCAGATATCTCCTTTTCGAGATCCGCGATTCTGTCGCTGGTGTTATCAGTCATAAGAACACCTCCGTTTCCTTTTTATCATTATAACCTATTGTAACCTATTTGTCAACAGGTTATGCGAAGAAACCGAGGTTATTCCGGCATCAATCCGGGATAATCCACTTTTTAATCATTCTTTCGCCGTCCACATCATCGATAGCATCCTCAATCATGTGACCGAAGTACCGCGAGAGAATACGCTTGATATCGTCCTTTGTTGCTCTGCGGCAGTCGAAGCCCTGATCGTTGATCTGCTTTTCAAGCCGATTCA
>CATYWI010000064.1 GCA_958414155.1 uncultured Anaerotruncus sp.
CATATTCGCCCGCAGGACGCTCGGCAAGCTCAAGCATCACGCGCAGTGCGTATCTGCCCTTTGTTGAAACAAGCATATAAGTCACCTCTTTGAAATTTATACTAAAATACTATACTACTTTTTATGTAGGTTTTATGGCTGGATTTGAAAACAAACGGTAAATTCGGTGCGGGCTGTGTGCGCATATTTTTCCGCGTGCGGGAAATAATCATAGCATGGGCGGAGCCTATCCCGCCGATCCCTAAGGAGGAGTGAAAAAATGTCCGATAAAAAAGAAAACGGCAAGTCGCTTGCCGCCGAGATCTACAAGAATACAAAGATGGGAGCCGATTCGATAACCGATCTTATCGGTCACGTTGAAAACGAAAAGCTGAGAGTCGAGATGACCTCCGAGCTTGACAGATATGAGGAGCTTGCCTCGCGTGCCGCAAAGCTGTCGCGCGACCGCGGCGAGGAGCCGAAGGAGGAGGGCGCGCTTGCAAAGGCAGCCGTCAAGATGAGCATGGCGGTAAACACCATGGCCGATTCGTCCGCGTCTCACATCGCCGAGATGATGATACAGGGCGCCGGTATGGGCGTGACAGACCTGCGCCGCGCCATCAGCGCCGAGGAACGCCTTGAAAAGCCCGACGCCGAGGCGGTGGCGCTTGCACGTGAAACGGTGAGATTTGAGGAATCGTCCGCCGAGAAGCTGAAGGCGTTTCTCTGATCCGCAAGGCGGATAGCACGACCTGTACCGCGGCAAAATGCCGCGGTACGGTCTGACGGAGCGATCATTTGCTTTCGTCTTTTGCGCGGAGCTTTTCAAGCTCTGCGCGAAGCGTATCGAGGATCGCCGAGGTCTTTTCCGCATCGTCGAGCGCCGCATCTATCTCCGCCGTATTGTCGGCGTCAAGACGGAGCTTTTTGTAGCAGAGCCTGCCGAGCTTTGAATATTCCTCATCGAGCCTGATCTCAAGATTTTTTATTTTCAGCTTCAGTGCGGCTGTATCGCCGAGCTTGAGCGCCTCACGTGTTGCCCGGTCAAAAAAGCGTTCCGCGCCGGTTTTGAAGTTTTCCCAGTCCGACATTTACATAATCCTGCCTTTCGCATTGATACGATAATATTATACACCCTCGCGGCGGGAATGTAAATATCAAAATAAAAGGAGATCACAGTGAATATCGGAAGTGAAAAATACAAACAGTACGCGGACGCTCATGCGCCGAAAAGCCGCGTGGTGCGCAATTCGCTGATGGCTTTTCTGTTCGGCGGACTTATATGCGCCGTCGCCGAGGCGATCACGCGGCTTTATGTCAGCTTCGGAATGGCACGTGACGACGCCGGACTGCTTACATCCGTTACGCTGATCTTTGTTGCTGCCGTGCTCACGGCTGCGGGCGTTTTTGACAATATAGCAAAGGTCGCGGGCGCCGGTACGCTCGTGCCTATAACGGGATTTGCGAATTCCGTAGTTTCCGCAGCCATAGACAGCCGCGACGAGGGCTTTGTGCTCGGCCTCGGTGCAAAAATATTCACCGTGGCGGGACCTGTTCTGCTTTACGGCACTCTGGCGGGCGCCGTGTGCGGTGTGATATACTGGATAGTCAGCCTTTTCTGACAGCCGCGCCCGCTGCCTTTTGCACCGCCTCCGGCGAGCGGCAAAGCAACGCAACAACGTATCTGCCGTATATTGCGACAGATACCTCGGCGCCGCTGTCGCCTGCGACACGTCCGAGAGCCTCGCCGCGTTCACAGCACATCAGCGCCACATCGGCAGCCGAGTCGGTCGAAGTGCATTCAAGCACCGCCGCTTCAAAGGGGACCTGCCCTGTCGGCAAAAAGACTGCGGCTGAATTGACCAGCGCAAAGGCCGGGGGCGGCGAGCCGTTCCCCCACAGCACGGCGGCAAGTCTGCTGTCAAGCGCAGAGGGGCTGTCGCTCTCCGTCGATGTGGAATAAACGGTTCCCTCCGGGCAATCCGGGGCGGAGCCGAGCGCGGCGGTGAGCACATCGCACACATCGGCGCGCCGGGTGCATCCGGCAAGCACAAGCATACACAAAGCCGCGAGCAGTGCCGCGGCGCATACGAGCCTTACGGCTGATATCGTCTTCATTTTTCCTCCGTCGGGTGTTTCTTTTACGGATATTTATGCCGCCGCGCCGCAATTTATGCCGCTGCGGCGTTTTTTTCGTCGCACGGGGCAAAAAAACAAATGAAATTCCAAAAAAAACTTGCTTTCGAAAACCTTTTGCATTATAATATAAAGATAGAATGATATGTATCGCCGCCGTGCGGCGGGAAAGGTTGAGCAACAATGATAAAGACCGTAAAGACCGAAGGTACCGGTTCGCTGTCCCTCAAGCCGGATCTCATCCGGCTCAATATGACGATATCGGGTGTGCGTCCCGAATATGACGCGGTAATGCAGATGTCGGCAGAGCAGAGCGGTGCGCTCTCCGGGTGCTTCCGCGGCATCGGCTTCGGGGATGAAGATATAAAGACCCGGAATTTCAGCATAAGCACAGAGTACGAAAGCCGCCGCAACAGCGACGGGAATTACGACCGCGTTTTCGTAGGATATTCATTCCGTCAGGAGCTGTGGATCGAATTCGATGCCGATAATGCAATGCTCGGGCGTGTGCTGACAGCGCTTTCAAAATGCCCGGCGGTGCCGGAATTCAGGATCGAATACACGTTGCGTGACCGTGAGTCGGCAAGCCTTGAGCTTTTGGACAACGCAGTCGCCGATGCGCGCCGCAAGGCGGAACGCCTTGCAAAGGCGGCGGGCATGAAGGGCATAATGAAGGCGCAGGACGTCATTGCGTCGGGCTGCGAGCCGGATATGGTGGTGCGTCCGTTCGGCAATATGATGCTTGCAAAGTGTGCGGCTGAATCCGCGTCTCCCGATATCACACCGGAAGATATAAATATAATCGATACCGTGACCGTTGTCTGGCAGATAGTTGACTGACGCCACGGATAAGACCAAAACTATTTTTCATCCCCGGAGGATAATTTTGTGCGTACTTTGATCCAGAATGCATTGATATACGATTCCGCGTCACGCTCGTTTTTTGAGGGCGCGCTGCTTTTCGGCGATTCGGAGGGAGAGAAAAGGATAATAGATGTCCTTCCGGAGTCGAGACACGCATATGCGCATCTTCCGACGCCGGAGCGCCGGATCGATGCCTGCGGCTGTCATATACTCCCCGGCTTTGTCGATGTACATACTCACGGCAGAGTGTGCGAGGACTTCAACTTCTCGGACGGCGAAGGAATGCGCCGTGCGGCGCTTTCCTATGCCAAAGCAGGTGTGACATCTCTTTTCCCGACGCTCGCCTCGGCGCCGTTTTCCGAGCTTTGCCGTGCGGCGGAACTGGTGCGGTCGATGAAGGGAGACAGCGGCGGCGCGTGCTTCCTCGGCGTTCATCTTGAGGGCAGATATCTCAACCTCAAAAAACGCGGTGCGCACAACCCGGAATACCTTGCTCCACTTGATCCCGCCGAACTTGACGCTTTTATGGAGTCTGCCGGTCTGCCGGCGCACATCACTGCGGCGCTTGAGCTTGACGGCGACGCTTTCGCGCGCCGTACGCTCGAGCTGGGCGCAACTCTCGGACTCGGTCACACAGATGCGACATACGATGAGGCATACGCCGCATGGAAGAAATACGGCGTGAGCTTTACGCACCTTTATAATGCAATGCCGCAGATACATCACCGCGAGGGCGGAGCGGCTGCCGCCGCGCTGATGAGCGGCGGATATTGCGAGCTTATATGCGACGGTATGCACATAGCTCCGCATATGGTGGATTTCACACTGCGGATCATAGGGCTTGACCGCCTTGTCCTGATAAGCGATTCCATGGCGGCAGCCGGGGCGCCGGACGGCGACTATCTTATCGCCGGTACGCCCGCCCATGTGGTTGACGGTATCGCGCGTACTCCCGACGGTGCGCTTGCCGGCAGCACGCTCGATCTGCGCCGCGCAGTCGAAAATCTTGCGCGCTTCTGCAATATCACGGTCGCCGACGCGGTGAAGGCGGCAACGCTGAATCCCGCCGCCGAGGTTGGACTTGCCGGCGAGGTGGGCACGATAGCTCCCGGTGCGCGCGCCGACATGCTTTTCTGCCATGTTGACGAGGATGAAAAGAAGATCGATCTTTGCCGCGTATTTGTAGGCGGCAAAGAAATAAAATGAGCCGCGCGCTTGACCGCGCGGCGGCGTATGGCAGGATAATGAATGCGCGCACGAGGTCCGCTGCCGTTCTCGGTATTCCAGAGGTGCGCCTTTCGCTTACGCTCGGTACGGTGTTCTGCATGACGGTATTCGCGGCGGCGTTCATAGTTCCGTCGGCTGTGTGCTATGCGGTGCCGGGAGACGTGCCGGACTATGTGCAGGCGCTTGCTGTCTCGCTGTGTCTTGCGGCGCTTTGTGCCCCGATGCTTGCGGGCTTTTACCGTATGTGCGCCGCCGCGGTACACGACGGAAGGGCTGAGCTGAGCCTTCTTTTTGAGGCTTATGCGTCGGTGTCGGGCTGGCTGTCATCCGTTGCGGCATTTCTTATGCTTGCGTTGCGTTGGCTCCCGCCGTTTGCTGCGCTTATGTATCTGTGGATGTCGGATACGCTGTACATCTACGTCCCGTACGCGGCGATAGCAATGCTTGTGTGGTGGCGTCTCATGCGCACGCTCTCGGTAGCGGCGCGCGGAATGATGCTTGATCCGTCGCGGCCTGCACCGCGCAGTGCGGCGCAGGCGCTGCGTCACGCCTTCCGCTTCTGCAGGGTATATAACGTCGCAGCGTGGCGGCGTGTCCCGCTTTGCTGCTTGTCGCTTCTGACGGTGTGCGTGCTGTTCGTCTTTCACACCGTTCCTCTTATGACATTGGAAACTTACCTCATAGATACTGCCGCCGAGGACGATCCCGCCCCGGCGGACGATCGGGAAAATAATGAAACCGAAAGGATATAAATAATAATGAGCGAAACAAAGAAAAGATATTATATCACCACGGCTATTGCCTATGCATCGGCAAAGCCGCACATAGGCAACACATATGACGCGATAGTCGCGGATGCTCTGGCGCGTTACCGCCGCAAAACCGGGTACGATGTGTATTTCTGCACAGGTTCGGACGAACACGGCCAGAAGATACAGGACTATGCCGAAAAGGCTGGCGTCGATCCCCAGACATACGTCGATAAGATATCGGGAGAGATACGCGGCGTGTGGGATCTTATGAATGTCAAATACGACCGCTTTATCCGCACGACTGAGGAGTGCCATGTAAAAACGGTGCAAAAGATATTTGAAAGGTTCCTTCGTCAGGGCGATATATATAAAGGAAAATATGAGGGCTGGTACTGCAAGCCCTGTGAGTCCTTTTATACCGAGACGCAGATCGAGGACGGCAAGTGCCCCGACTGTGGCGCGCCCGTGAGCCGCGCCTGCGAGGAGGCTTACTTCTTTAATATGAAGAAATATGCGCCCGCACTCATAGAGTATATAAATTCTCACCCCGGTTTCATCGAGCCGGAATCCCGTAAAAAGGAAATGCTCAACAACTTCCTGCTTCCCGGACTCCAGGATCTCTGCCTCTCCCGCACGTCGTTCACATGGGGCATACAGGTGCCGTCAGACCCGAGACATGTCGTTTACGTGTGGCTCGATGCGCTTACGAACTATATCACCGCGATCGGATACGATCCGGATAAGAGCTATGAGGAGCAGTCGGAGAATTTCCGAGAGCTGTGGCCCGCCTCCGTACACATCATAGGCAAGGACATCATGAGATTCCACGGCGTTTACTGGCCTATATTCCTCATGGCGCTCGGTCTGCCGCTCCCGCAGAAAATTTTCGGTCATCCGTGGTTCAATTTCGGGACCGGTAAAATGTCAAAGTCCAAGGGCAACGTTGTGTATGCCGACAAGCTCTCGGAGTATGTCGGTGTTGACGGAGTAAGATACTACGCGCTGGCTGAAATGCCGTACGGTTCGGACGGCTCGATAACGTGGGAAAGCGTTCTGGCAAGATACAATACCGATCTTGTAAATAACCTCGGCAACCTTGTAAAGCGTACTCTGGACATGCAGAAGAAGTATTTTGACAAGGTCATTGCCGCGCCCGACTGCCGCGATGAGCTTGACAGCGATCTCATTGCAACGGCGATCGCCGCCGTCGGCGATTACCGTGAGGCGATGGAGAGCTTCCGTGTTGCGGATGCCGTTGAGTCGATTCTCACGCTCCTGCGCCGCGCCAATAAGTTCATCGACGAAACACAGCCGTGGGTGCTTGCACGCGACGAGGCGTCGCGCGGACGCCTCGGGACGGTGCTTTACGATCTTACCGAAGCCATAAGATGGGCGGCTGTCATGCTTGAACCGATTATCCCCGCCTCCGCGGAGGAGATATATTCGGAGCTTGGAACCACCGAAACGTCGCTTGATTCGATAGGGACCGCTGAGCGCTTCTGCGGCATGAAGGCAGGCGGGAGCGTGGGAGACGCGCGCGTTCTCTTTGCACGTATTGACGAAAAGAGGACGCTTGATATCATCTATGCGGAGATAGAGGCGGCACACAAGGCGGCAGAGGCTGCCGCCGAAGCCGAGAAAGCGCCCGAAAAGCCGGAGGGCTGCGCCGTTATCGGTTATGACGACTTCATGAAAGTTGAACTGCGCACCGCGGAGATAAAGACCTGCGAGCCGGTGCCGAAGGCAAAAAAACTGCTGAAGCTGACGGTCGATCTCGGATACGAAAAGCGTCAGATAGTATCCGGCATTGCAAAGTTCTACAAGCCCGAAGAGCTTGTGGGCAGGAAGGTGATAGTGGTCGCAAACCTTGCTCCGGCGACTCTTTGCGGCGTGCAGTCGGAGGGGATGCTGCTCGCATCCGGCGAGGACGATGTGAGAGTCGTGTTCCTCGCTCCCGAAACTCCGCTGGGACAGAGAGTGAGATAAATGGCGGATACACTGTCCCCGCGCGGCGTATTCGATACGCACGCGCATTACACAGATGCAC
>CATYWI010000065.1 GCA_958414155.1 uncultured Anaerotruncus sp.
CGCTCTTGCCGCGTGCACCGGTGTACTTTGTAAGCACTACGCCGCAGGAGAGGAGAGACGAGTTGTGCTTTTCAAATACATCTCCGAAGTTGGGGTCGAATGCCGCCGATACGTCTGCGGAGAGGCACTTGGAATTCAGTCTTACCACCGCGGACGAGGTGTTCTGAGATGCTGCTATTGCATCTATCAGGTCGAGCATAAGCTCGCACTGCATACCGGTGTTGCCTTCGCTGCCTATCTCCTCCTTGTCAGCGAGTATGCAGAGCAGGGAGTTCGCTCCGCCCATTGCCTCAAACATTGCTGTGAGAGCGGGGTAGGAGCACACTCTGTCGTCATGACCGTAGCCGCATATCATCGAGCGGTCAAGACCTGCATCTCTTGCCTTTCCGAGCGGAACTGCGCACAGTTCTGCAGAGAGGAAATCGGCTTCGTCGATGCCGTATTTTTCATTGAGAATGCGGAGAACGTTCAGCTTTATGCCGTCGGATACATCATCGATCGGACGGCTGCCGACGAGCAGGTTCAGCTTTTCGCCGGGAATTGCGGAGCCGAGCGGCTTGCTGTCATCGCCGTGTCCGAGATGGGGAAGAAGATCGTTTATATACAGCACAGGGTCGCTGTCATCCTCGCCGATGACTACATTTACGACCTCGCCGTTCTTTTTCGCTACAACGCCGTGAAGAGCCAGGGGAGTGGCGACCCACTGATATTTGCGTATGCCGCCGTAGTAGTGTGTCTTGAGGAAGCTCATGCCGGAGTCCTCGTAAAGCGGTACCTGCTTGAGGTCAAGACGGGGAGAATCGATGTGCGCCGCGGAAATGCGGATGCCGTTCTTTATGTCGTCGGAGCCGATGTAGAAGAGGAAGAGGTTTTTGCCGCGGTTGTTGTAATAATACTTTCCTCCGCGCACGATATCATCGCCGAATTCATAGGGAATGAAGCCCTCTTTTTCGGCAAGCGCTATTGCGGCGGTTACGGCTTCGCGTTCGGTTTTGGCATTGTCAAGAAACTTCATGTAGCCGTGCGCATAGTCGTATGCGGCATCGACAGCTTCGCTGTCGCGGAGCTGATACACGGTTTTTTTCTGGTACGCAAGCTCCTTGGCGGAATCTGCTGCGGTTTTTTCGATGGTTTCGTTTTCGGGTCTCATTTTTTATCCTTTCTCATGTGTGATTCAGTTATACAGCTTGTTGTATTTTGCAACGGCGGTTTCCAGCTCCGCAACGAAGCCTGCTATCTCCGTATCCGGAATTTTTGTAAGTCTGCCGTTTTTATCTGTAAGTGTCGCGTCGCCGAGCCATGTGTCTACCTTGTCGGTACCCACGCGCATCGCGGCGAAAACGCATTTCCAGTCTGTGTATTTTTTATAAAGCTCGGATATCCGGTAGCAGCCTATCGTAAGGTTTGTCTCCGGCTCGTAAAGCAATCCGGGGTCTGTGTTCATACCTATCGCGGAGGCGTATATCCGGTAGTCGTCGGCGGTGAGCTGCATAAGACCTATCCGGTCGGCGTCTCCTGTCTCGGTCCTGAGACCCGAGTCAAAGTTGCTTTCCACCTTCATGACGGCGTAGATCACATTGGCGGGGATGCCGAGGTCCGCCGAGTGCTTCATAACCGAGTCTGTGTACATCCGCGGGTAGCGCTCGCGCTCAACGCGGTCGCATATCCTGTCAAAGAGTATGCCGCAGCCGATGGAAAGTGCGGCTATTATCAGAATAGTAATTGTTCTTTTTATGGCTGTTCTCATGTGGGACCTTTCACTTTTTTTCCGCGCAAGCGGCAATGCGGTCGGCAAATTCGCCGAGCGCGTCGATATCCCCGTTGTTCATCATTGTGACCGAGCACCGTTCTGTGTAGTAGCTGTCGTCGCGCGATGCGTTTATACGTGCCTGTAACTGCTCCGGAGTCCTTGTTGCTCCGTCGCGCTCGGTAAGGCGCGCGGCGCGCGATCCCCGCGGCGCAAGGATCCCGACCGTCATGTCGCACATGCCGTCAAGACCCGCCTCAAACAAAAGCGGAGCGTCTATCGCTACGGGAATGCCTGCGTTCGCGGCGGCTGCGCTGCGTGCCATGACTTCATCTGCCACATACTTATGGGAGATACGGTTAAGATCACCGAGGGCAGCTTTGTCCTTGAACACCGCGTCGGCAAGAGCCGAGCGGTCTATGCCGCCGGCGGTATTGAGAATACCTTTTCCGAACCGTTTCACAATCTCCGAGGTACACTCGCCCGGCGCTGCGATCATTTCGTGATATATCCTGTCGCAGTCGAGAACGCAGAAGCCGCGCGCGGCTAACATTGAACAGAAAAGCGATTTTCCGGCGCCGCTCGGTCCCGTAACACCAATCGTCATAGCTGACACTCCATAAAGTAAATGCATATATTTATTATACTACAAAATAAGCAAAATTGCAATACCCTGCGGGAAAACATACGCGCCTCGTGAGAAAAGACAGAAAAAACGGTTGAAAAATCCTCATCCGTGGTGTATAATAGAAAATGGTTATGTGTGCGCAAGAATGATACGAAGGGGCAATAACGACATGAAATATAAATATCTTCTTTTTGATGCAGACGACACGCTGCTTGATTTCAGACGTTCCGAAAGGGAAGCGCTGACCGATGCCATGCTGCGCTTCGGCATTCATCCGACCGAAGAGCTGATAAAAGGCTACAGCGAGATAAACGACAGCCTGTGGAAGCTGCTTGAACGCGGCGGGATCGGAAAAAATGAGTTGAGAGTGCGCAGATTTGAGCTTTTTGCGGAAAAGTACGGACTGGATGCGGATCCGCATATGCTTGCCGCAGAATATACGGACCGCCTTGCCGAAAAGTCCTTTCCGGTCAACGGAGCGGTAGAGCTTTGCGCCTCCCTGATGGGCAAATATCGGCTGTTTATCATCACCAACGGTATAAAGAACATACAGGAAAGCCGTCTCGGAGCATCGGAGTTAAAGCAATATATTGAAAAATCCTTTATATCCGAAGAAATGGGCGCCGAGAAGCCGTCGCCGCTGTTTTTCGACCGTGTTGCATCCGCTATCGACGGATTCGACAGGTCGTTCGCGCTCGTCATAGGCGATTCGCTCACATCGGATATCGCAGGCGGGATAGCGGCGGGTATCGACACCTGCTGGTTCAACCCGCAACGTAAGGCGCCGGCGGATGGGATCGTTCCGACATATGAAATACATGCACTCACAGAACTTTTCCGGGTGCTTGAGTAAGCGCGGAGGTATGAATGGAAAATTCACTTGAACGGTATATTTCGTTTCTTGACGCGGCGGGAATCGGTTATGAGCGTTCGGTCCCGATGTCGGGACGCACGAGCTTCCGCATAGGCGGTCCCGCCGATCTCGGTGTGTTGCCCGAGTCTGCCGATATGGCAGTCGAGGCAATAAAAAACGCCGACCTATGCGGTGTGCGTACGGTGATACTCGGTAACGGGTCAAATGTTCTGTTTGACGACGCAGGCTTCCGTGGTGCTGTGATCTTTACAAAAAAGCTACGTGATGTGGCTGTATGCGGTACGCATGTGACCGCCGGAGCCGGCGCTCCGCTCGGCTCGGTCGCGGCCGCGGCGCGCGACGCCGGACTGACCGGGCTGGAATTCGCCTACGGTATTCCCGGTACTCTCGGCGGCGCGCTGTGCATGAACGCCGGAGCTTACGGCGGAGAGATGGCCGATGTCACCGAGAGCGTTGTTTTGTATGACCGTGAACGCGGCTGTACGGTCACGGTGAGCGGCGCCGGAATGAATTTCGGATACAGAAGAAGCGTCGTGGGCGATGGCTCGCGTTATGCTGTGCTCGGCGCGCGTCTCGCGCTTTCTGCGGGTGATAAAAATATGATCTCAGAAAAAATGAACGAGTTCATACGCCGCCGCAGCGAAAAGCAGCCGCTTAATTATCCGAGCGCCGGCAGCGTGTTCAAACGCAGTGCGCCGGACGTATACGTGGGGAAAATGATCGAAGATGGCGGTCTCAAGGGATATTCGATAGGAGGCGCGCAGGTGTCGGAAAAGCATGCCGGCTTTATCATAAACCGCGGCGGCGCCACGTCCGCAGACGTGAACGCTCTTATCGCGTATATTCAGAATAAAATAACAGAAAAATACGGCATTGACCTTGAATGTGAGATACGTCGTATTCCGGAGCGGAAATGAGCTTTGGCGATAATGTAAAAAGTGAGCTTCTCGGTGCGTTGCCGCAACGAACCTGCTGCCGCCGCAGCTATCTGCACGGCTTGCTCATAAATGCAGAAAACGGTGTTGCGGGAATGGTCATGTGCCGTATAAAGGGTGAGAAAACCGCCGGGACAGTAAAAAAGCTCTTGCTCGAGCAGTATGGCAGAGTGCCCGAGACGCGCAACGAGAATTGCTACGGAAGAGCCATATGTGTGTGTGAATTTGAGTCAAAGCGCCTTGCGGCTTTTCTTGAAGAGCTGTCGGATCCCGCTCGTATTTCGGATGAGATACCCGAGCTTAAGTGCCCGGAGTGCCGCGGCGCATTTGCCGCAGGAGTTATCGCAGCCGCCGCGCGCTTTTGCGATCCGCAAAAGGCGGTGCGCATGGAGATAGGGATCAGCGACCCCGTGAGAGCTGAACGCGCGGCGGCATTCTTTGCCGCAGCGTGGAGCACTCCCGCGCTTTCCTTCCGTTCGGGGTGCGGTTCGGTGATCTTCAAGAAAAGCCAGGCTGTGCAGGATATACTTTCTGAGGCGGGAGCGCCAATGGCTGCCATGGAGCTTATACAGGGAGACCTTCTGCGTGAATTCCGCGGAAATATAAACCGTGCATCAAACTGCGAGGTGCGCAATATAGGGCGCTCGGTCAGCGCGGCGGCGGCACAGCTTGAAGCAATACGTCTCTTGCGTGAGGCGGGGAGCTTTGAAGCTCTGCCTGAGGATCT
Source organism: uncultured Anaerotruncus sp. (assembly GCA_958414155.1). The sequence goes on from CATYWI010000065.1 coordinate 4,912, forward strand.
GCGCGAGACGGCTGAACTGCGCGAAAAAGAACCGGAGTGCTCGATCGCTGAGTTGGCGGGAAAGCATTCTCCGCCGATATCTAAGTCCGGAGCCAATCACAGACTGCGGCGCATATGTGAAGCTGCCGAAAAACTGAAAAAGTAATATTTTTATATAAGTTGTGAGTAGTAAAAAAGTCGAGGAGCGGTGAGGCTATGGCGGATTTTGTTCACCTGCATTTACACAGCGAATACAGCCTGCTTGACGGTGCATGCCGCATAGCGGACATACCTAAGGCAGCTGCGGCTGCGGGGCACAGTGCCGTTGCACTGACAGATCACGGTGCAATGTACGGCGCGGTTGCGTTTTATAAGGCTTGCCGTGCGGCGGGCATCAAGCCCATAATAGGCTGCGAGGTGTATGTAGCTCCGCGTTCGAGGTTCGAAAAGCTTCCCGGACGCGAAAACGCGGCGCATCATCTGGTGCTGCTGTGTGAAAACGAGACGGGATATAAAAATCTTATTAAACTCGTTTCCCTGGGATTTACCGAGGGCTTTTACTCGCGTCCCCGTGTCGATGACGAGCTTTTGTCAAAATTTCACGAGGGGATAATCGCACTGTCCGCGTGCCTTGCCGGCGAGATACCCTCTCGTCTTGTCAGCGGCGATCTTGACGGCGCACGCAGGACTGCAGAAAAATATGTGCGGATATTCGGCAGGGATAATTTCTTTATAGAGCTTCAGAACCACGGTATAGCCGAGCAGCGCCAGATATTGCCGTCGCTCGCGCGCATCGCGCGTGACTGCGGCATCGGAATGGTCGCGACAAACGATGTTCACTATATAAAGCGCAGCGATGCGTCTGTGCAGGCTGTCCTTATGTGTATACAGACCAACAGCACAGTTGCGGACGGCAGACCGGCAGGCTTTGAGACCGATGAATTTTACTATAAGTCTACCGATGAAATGCGTGCGCTTTTCGGCTCTTATGAGGGTGCGCTTGAAAACACGGTGAAGATAGCCGAGCGCTGTAATTTTGACTTTACATTCGGTAAGACTCTGCTTCCGACTTTCGGGACCGGCGGAAGGGCTGCCGATGACGTGCTGCGCGAGAACGCGCTTTCCGGACTGTCGTCACTTGCGGCAAGCAGAGCTCTGCCGGCTCCGGGACATTCCGTTGACGAATACCGTGAAAGACTGGAATACGAACTGTCGGTCATAAAAAGCATGGGGTACTCGGATTATTTCCTCATAGTTGCCGATTATGTCGGATTCGCAAAGAAAAACGGTATTCCGGTCGGTCCGGGACGTGGGTCGGGCGCCGGTAGCCTTACCGCATGGCTCACCGGGATAACAGGCATCGACCCGCTGCGCTTCGGTCTGCTTTTTGAGCGATTCCTTAATCCCGAACGCGTCAGCATGCCGGATATCGATATCGATTTCTGCTATGAACGGCGCGATGAGGTGCTGAGTTACGTAAAAGAACGCTACGGTGACGACCGTGTTTCACAGATCATCACCTTCGGTACTATGGCGGCACGCGCGGTGATACGTGATGTCGGACGTGTGATGGGATTGCCGTATGCCGATGTGGATGAGGTCGCAAAGCTCGTGCCGCGCGAGAACGGCGTTACGCTTGATGCCGCGCTTGAAAATCATCAGGAACTGCGCGAAAGATACGAGTCATCCCCGAAAATGCGTGAGCTTATCGACACAGCCCGCGCGCTTGAGGGCATGCCGCGCAATGTGTCTGTACACGCTGCAGGCGTCGTTATAACCGAAGACCCGGTGGCTGACTACGTTCCGCTCTCGGTCAGCAACGGTGCGGTAATAACACAGTACGATATGGATACCGTTGCGGCGCTCGGATTGCTCAAATTTGATTTCCTTGCGCTCAGGTATCTTACGATAATCGACTGCGCGGTTCGTCAGATACGCGAGCGCGAGCCGGAGTTTGATATAGAAGCACTCGATCTTTCCGATGCTGCTACCTATGAGCTGATATCACGCGGTCAGACCCTTGGCGTGTTTCAGCTTGAGTCTCCCGGCATGCGTGCTATGCTTACGAGTCTTGAACCGC
>CATYWI010000066.1 GCA_958414155.1 uncultured Anaerotruncus sp.
GGAGTATTACGACGAATACGCGGACGAACTGTACCGCATGAAGCCGAAAAAAGCATGAAAAAAGACGTAAAAAAAGAAAAAAACAGCGGCAAAAACAGCCTTTCGGTGGCTTTTTTCTGCGCCGCGGTATATTTTTGCAGCTATCTTACGCGCAAGGACTTTCCCATATCGCTTGTCGCGATAACAGAGGCGACCGAAATACCCGATTCCGCAATAGCAATAGTTCCTGTATGTTTTTTCATTACATACGGTATAGGGCAAACGGTCAACGGAGCGATAGGCGACCACATAAAGCCGCAATATCTCATTACCGGCGGCATGGTGCTGTCGGCGACCTGCAACATTATCCTTCCGCTTTGCACAAGCGTCCCCGCGATGTGCGTGGTCTGGGGAATAAACGGCTTTGCACAGGCTATGCTTTGGCCGCCGATTTCAAAAATAATGATATACACCTATTCCGGCGAGCGCTACGGCACGGCATCTATGCTGGTCAGCCTGAGCGCTTCGCTGTCAACGGTTTTTGCATATTTATACATTCCGGCAGTGCTCGCCATAAGCGGCTGGCAGGCGGTGTTCCGCGTTGGTGCGACAGTCGTGCTCGTATGCGCCGCCGCGTGGTTCATTTACAGCCGCCGGCGTGACTTTATCGGCTCGTCCGGCACGGACGCCGCAGACGAGCCGGCACCGGTGGGGACAGAAAAGGACGGACGCTTCCCCCGCGCCGTTATGCTGACGCTTGCGCTGATACTGGCGGACGTTGTGGCGGTGGGTATGCTCCGCGACGGCGTGGAGACCTGGACGCCGACCTTTATAAAAGAGATATTCGGCAATTCGGCGGGCGAATCGATACTTATATCGGTTTTTTTGGCGCTGTTCAGCTGCGTTGCCATTGTGCTGGCAACCGTCATTTTCCGCCGTTTTTTCCGTAACGAGCTGACCTTCTGCACCGTTATCTTTGCCGTTTCGACGGTTTTTGCGGTCCTGCTTTATTTTGTGATCGGAAGAAGCATGCTGCTTGCCGCGCTGTGCATATCACTGCTCGCGGCGGTGATGCACGGTGCAAATATGATGCTGACGGCATATGTGCCGCGCCGCATAAAGCGCTTCGGGCATGTTTCCACCGTGTCGGGCGTGATAAATTCGGCTGTCTACATCGGCGCGGCAATCTCGACCTACGGCGCCGCCGGGATAAAGGAAAGCTACGGCTGGGGCGTGACCGTCGGCGTGTGGATAGCGGTGTCGGCAGCGGGCGTTCTGCTTTCGGCGGTATCGGCTGTCATCTGGGGCAAGGTAACAAAAAGCGGCGCGGACGGCGCGCAGCCGGAATAACCACTGCGCTTTTCTTCAATACATTATAATACAGCACCCGGCTGCCGCGTAAACGCGGCAGCCGGGTGCTGTATATCAGGCAGGAACGCACCGTCAATGTTCCGCCTTTCTGTTCGCCTTATTGATCCTGGCGATATCCTTAAACTTTGCCCGTTTTGCCTCCAGATACCCTGTGCTGTCTGCCGCATACTCGTTTTCTGTCTTCAGCTTCAGGTATGAGTTCCACCGTGCGCGGTCCAGCGTTCCCTCCTCCAGAGCCTTTCTTATGGCACATCCCGGCTCGCCGTTGTGCGTGCAATCTGAATACCTGCACGCGCGGGCAAGCGCCTCGATATCGGCAAACGCCGTATCGATTCCGCCGCCGCTGTCCCACATGCCAAGCTCGCGCATACCGGGCGTGTCGATAACAAACGCGCCGTTCGGGAGCGCGATAAGCTCGCGGTGTGTGGTAGTATGCCGTCCCTTGTCATCGTTTCCGGTCTCGCGCGTGGCGATGCTGTCCGTTCCCGTGAGCCGGTTTGTCAGCGTGGATTTTCCAACGCCGGAGGAACCGATAAACGCCACTGTCCTGCCGGGCAGGATATACCGCATTACCGCGCCCGTGTCTTCGTCAAGCGACGAGACAGCCAGAACATCCACCCCCGGCGCGGCATTCTGCACCTCGGCTATCCTCTCCCCCACATCGGAGCAAAGATCCGCCTTTGTGAGGACCGCCACAGGCGTTGCCCCGCTGTCGTAAGCGATAGAAAGATACCGCTCCAGCCTCCGTATATTGAAATTTTTGTTGAGCGACATACAAATGAACACAGTGTCGATATTGGTTGCAACGACCTGCTCCCTGTTTCCCGTTCCCGCCGCCTTTCGGATAAAACAGCTCCTTCGCGGAAACAGCCCGGTTATCACCGCATTGCCGTCGCCCTCATGCCATTCGGCAATAACATAATCCCCTACGGCGGGATAGTCGGAGACCGTTTGCACTCCGTATCTGTATTTGCCGCTGACGACTGCCGTTCTGACTTCCGTTCCGTCGCTGATCTTATAAAGTCCTTTTTCCTGCGCAATGACTCTTGCCCTGAGTTCGTTCATTTCCGCACTCCTGTATCGGAGCCTTGATCCTTTTCGTGATCGTACGGAACACTCATCCCTACCTCAGCCTGCAACCGTTCCAAAAACCTCCCGGCGTGAGCGCCGTCCATCTGCGTGTGGTGGAACCGGAACGAGAGCTTCAGCGTCGTTCTCCAAAACCCCTTATGATATTTGCCCCATATGATAAACGGATTGTTGAAAATGCCGCTGTTCATGCCCACAGCCCCGTCAATTTCCGTATCGACTATGGCAGAGGTGCCAATGACCATGCAGTCGGTCAGGTCATGATCTTCACAGCTTTCCGCGACCCTGCGCGTCAGGCGCATATAGTCGGCGTTGAACTGTGCAAGGTCCGGCGAAAACGGCACATCACAGGAGCTGACCTCCCCCGTTTTGTTCTTTACGATGGTGTTCACCGCAATGCTGTCATATTGCCAAAGCTCCCGCACCACGGGAAGCAGATAAAACTCTTTGATTCCGCTTGCCGCTCTGCCGATGCACCGGCAGAGAAGCATATTGAACTTATATCCGCGCTTCCAGCTGAATCGGACCAGCGGCGTGACATCCAACGTTTTGAAGAACGTCACCATCGGATTCGGCGTACTCATCCAAAGCTCATACGCCCCGGCGCGGGTGGTCGTTTGCGGGTCGATAACCGTCGGCTTCATTCCGCACGCTCCAGTGCCGCGATGTCACCCGACCGGATGGCGGGGATGCTGCGCCTGATCTTTTCGTGATCCCAGTCCCACCAGCGCAGAGCCTCCAGCCGCTCGACCGTCGCGTCGTCGAACCGGCGGCGTATCGGCTTTGCCGGAACGCCGCCCACGATGGTATACGGCGGCACATCCTTTGTCACCACGGCGCGCGTGCCGATGACCGCACCGTCGCCTATCCTCACACCCGACATGATGACAGCCTCATAGCCGATCCAGACGTCGTTACCTATGACGATATCGCCCTTGTTGTCCCATGCTTCGCGGATATTTTTCGCATCAAGCTCCCATTCGTCAAAGAAAATGGGAAAGGTGTAGTTCGAAAGCGACCGCATCGAATGATTTCCGCTTGTGAACATAAACCTTGCGCCGCAGGCGACAGAGCAGAATTTTCCGATTATGAGCCTGTCGCCGTTGACCGGGTAATGGTACAGCACATTGTTTTTTTCAAAATCGCGCGGATCGTTGACGAAATCGTTGTATATCGTATAGTCTCCGACCTCGATATTCGGACCCGTGACAACATCCTTCAGATAGACTATCTGCTTATCATGCGGGCGCGGGTAAATTTTATTTTTCATTGTCGAGCCTCCGTAATGCTCTTGTATTGTTTTTCTTCAGATGGCGATCCTTGCGAACTCCATAGTGATTATTTTCAGCACCGCGCCGCCGGACATGACATAGAACCACACCTCGCGCGCCTGCTGTGTTTTGGCTATCGGCGTGGCTATCGCGGCAATGATTATCAGCGCAGCGCCGATGCAGCCGACCACCGTGGGCACGCTGACGAGCGGGAATATCCCCGGCGCACAGCTTCCGTCTATGGCGTGCTGAATGGTCTTGTCAAGACCGTCGCGCGCCGCCGCAAAACAACAGACGACAAGCCCGAAGACGAGCAGGAGCAGGCTCCTGCGCCCCCAATGCACGATCTGCGCGCGGTCATAGACCGAATAGCCCACGAACCCCAAAAGGGCAAGTATCATAAGTGTCGTTGCCGTCGTCACGGCATTTCCAAAGCAGAGCTTCATTTTTCCTCCGACCGGCAATACACTGCCGGTCCCTCCGTTTTTATTTTTATGCACTCCGTTTTTTCGCGTCAGCCCTGTTGCTTGGCGTTCATCCGCGCGATAAAGCGGTCGATGTGACTGCAAAGCAGCTCAAGCACCGCTTTTTGTCCCCGGCTCCGTCGTAAACGCTGTAAAGCAGGAACGTCGGACCGTAAAAATCAAGCGCAAGCTGCATGGCGTCGCCGTCGTTATCCGTCATTTTTCTGAATATCGCCGCCATATATCCGACCGGACCGGCGGCAAGATAATCCCGGTACAGCCTTGCCATCTCCGCGATCTTTGTTTTTGTTTCTCCGTCCATGTCTTCCCCGAAAACAAGTGACCGTTCGGTAACTGATATTATAGTTACCGAACGGTCACTTGTCAAGTGTTTTTTGAAAAAACTTTATTTTATGAGTCGATCACACCGTCAACGGTCGCCGGTGGGAGGTCGCGGAGGCAATCCGGGCTGTCATAGATCACGTAAACGGTATTTCCGAGCACCCGGTCATCGGCAAAAAGCCTTTCGACTTCCCCGAGCGTCAGCATTCCAATCACGTTTTTCCTCTCGCGGCATTGACGCCGGATCAGCAAATACGCCTTTCTGACCGGCGACATTTCAACAGCCGCGCGGACAGCCCCGAGCACGGCATCCTTATAGCCGTCCTCCACATCCACGTAGTGAACGTCCGCCCGGTCATCCGCGCCGAGCCACGGCGAATACCGGTCGAAATTTATGAGTCGTTCATCATAATTATGAAAGTCATGTCTGTAAGTCTATATATTTTATCAGCGATGACAGTGACATGACCGTCATATTATTTATAACATCTCCGGCTCCGAGAATGATCTCGTCCCCGCGTTCCGGTTTTCTGATAATTTCACGGCAGGTCGGATTGACAAGAAGAACATTTTTCATCGCTTTGTCTTTCCACTCAACGCGGGGTCTGTAATTGAAATCATAATCCGGGCGGGACATCCGACGTCCGTCAACATATACATCCGACGCACCGGGCGACATCGAAACAAAAACGGCACGTTTTCTGAAAAAGAAATGCCTGTCATCGGTAAGCACCAATTTTGAAAAACGATGATCGTCGCAATTAAACAGCTTGACAGACAATATTTCTTTTTCTGTTTCAACATAAAAATCGCACTTTTCGCCGCCTCTTGTTCCTAAAAACCAAAATTTGTGTGTTCCGGTCACTTTTGCATTTGCTTTTTTCAGCTTAAAAAGCAGCCGAGATCGCTTGATCACAAAATATATATACTTGCACGCGACAAGCGCAATTATCACAAATAATAATATAAATAAAGCCACCAACATAATAATCCACCTCGTTTAAATTATTGTTTTTTCCAAATCATATGCTGCGATCGGTTCGTTATGATACAGATATCCATAAGAGCAGCATGTATTCATCCTCCTGTTTTTCTTATGTTCAATTCCCCGTCGGGCACGGCGCTGTGACAGGGAACCGACATGAGCGATTTGCAAAACTCACCCGCGGTGATATCAAAGCGTGAATATTCGGACGGCACATATCCGTGCGCCGGATCGAATGCGATCTGCACGCACCGGATAAGCTCATTATCCATGATCCGCACCAGAAAATTTTCAATATCCGGAAGCCCCGAGCTGCCGAGGGCAGCGCAAATTACTTCGACAAACGCCCGATAAGTTCATCCGGCAGAAAGTCCTCCAGCCTGTAACACAGCGGCTCGCCCGCCCCATTCCGGTCGTTTTATTCCGGCTTTTTTCCGAATGTCTGCGCGACCGCTCTTATGTGTTATCCGTTTTCAGCTTCCAGCAGCATCTCCGCGTTTTTATTGCTTTCATTGAGATTGCACAGCTTTTTTCTGAAATAATACGACGAAATGTCAAGCGGTCCCCCGTCCCACAGGCAGACGATCCGCCCTACCTCCGTCTCTTGGCTGTCCGCAAGCTGCTCAAACACTTTATCGGCGCAGGACTCATAATATTTGCGTCCGTCCTCGGTCACAGCGCCAAAGATGTTTCCCTTTGCCGTCATGACGACGATGGCGTTTGCACAGCGATTGCCCTTGAAGCCGCCGGCCTCTATCAGCGCTTCCGCCTGCTTTATCATAGGCTCGAAAGCCCCCGGCTCCGCGAATATTTTCGTTTTTTCTGTTGTTCAATACATGATCCCCATAGCTTTTCTCCTTTTATTTTTGTACGTGTCGCGGGGATAAAAACGGCGCTTTTGTAAAGCTCCGGAACATCCTTAATTCATATTATACAGGAAATATCTTAGAAAGTCAATGAGCTCGGCAAAAAAATGTACAGATATATCATTATTTTTTGTAACATAATACCCTCTCGCCCCGGCAGGCGCGGCCTAATAAGAAAAGCCGGCATCCCGACCGGCATTTTTTAGGGGCTGTTAAAAACATCGAGTTTTTAACAGCCCCTTTTATTTGTTCCGATCTGACGATCAGACCACGTTATAAAATTTCACGTACCAGATGACGTTAAAAACAACTCCGACAAAAAGAAAAACCAGTCCTGTCACAAGAATACACCTGTCTTTGTTTTTTTTCATCTCCTTGAGCTTTCTCTCACGGTAATCGGCATACAACTCATGTTTCTGCCTGCCCATGGGAATAAACGCCAGAATGACGTTTCTCAAAACAAAT